>CAMQBR010000091.1 GCA_946999045.1 uncultured Prevotella sp. | reverse complement strand
ACATAACAAACTATCTCTTTCTTTATACTGGCAAGGTGTGTCTTTGTACCACAAACTGCCGTTTGTACCACAAAGACCCTTGCCCCAAATGGGGGTTAAATCACTCCAAAGTCGTGATTAGAGAAATAAAAATAAGAGAATATGGCAAGCGATAAATCAAGGAAAAGAATAGCGAAAAAGTATGGTGATATGCCCGACAAGTGGGACGATTGGCACGTCCGTTTACCAAACCCGAAAGGCCAAATACGAGTGATAGACCTCTATCATAAGTCAGGCTCAATGTCCAAGTCCGAGTTTGTGCGTGGTCGCATTCTTGGAGAGAGTTTCAAGGTAATTACAGTGGATAAATCCGCCGTGGAATACTACCGTAAACTCTCCGAACTGACGGCACAAATCCATAAGATTGGCGTGCTATATAACCAGACCGTGCGTGCCATCAACAGCTATCATAGCGTGACGACTGCACAAATCTGCTTGAAAAATTGGAGAAACTTGTGTAAGCAATAAGTTCTATCCATAGTTGATGCAGAGATTGAACGTATCAAAAGTACCCTAATCTATCCAGCTTGTTTAAAGAATAAAATCCTTAGAAATTCATTATATATAGTTGCTATGATACGAAGATCGTTCTAAGTATTCAAACATATGATTAGCCATCTTAAAATGTTCTCTTATTCTTCCTACATTTTCTTGATTGCTTATAGTTACATCAGAGTACCCAAAATCTTTTTGCTCAGAGATAAAAGGGTATATGACCATCTTTGTTCTTGCTATAGCAGATAGTATACCATCAGCAGTGTCCTCTTCTTTGAAATCATATGATAAAATTCTCTCATATAGAGAAGAGTAGATTACAATGAACTGTGTACACCAGAACCAATCTACTTCGTAAAGGTGGAAACCTCTTTTAATAGCTCCTCCAAATCCTCCGATACCTCCAGAAAGTATATCGGCTCCCATCTGGAATGCCAACTGCATCTCTGTCATCAATAGTTTGGGAGAATAATTCTTCGTAAAGTAATGGTCATCCTCACATAGAGTAACAAATTGTTCACCCTTTTCTGACGCCATTCTGACAATTCTTACAATACTTTGCCATAGTCCCAATCGGCTATTACTATTGCGACTTGCATTGACAAAATGTAGTTCGAACTCACTACGTTTATTAAACTCAGAAACAATGTGTTCTCTTCTATCTTTTCGCTCAGGAAGGTTGATAGCGTATATAGGCATATACATATCCACACAAGGACATACTTCGTTTATGAGCATTTCCATTTTCTCACCCCAAACTTTCCAATTCAAGCGTTCTTCATATTCTTTCTGCGCATTGCGAGATAGTTCTTCTATTTTTTTAGAACTGATAATCTCTTGTATCTTTGCAGCCCACACATCGGGTAGCATATTGCTTTCAAACAAATATCCAGTGATGCCATCTTTAACAACATGATTAACACCGCAAACATTGTTAGTTAACACTACAATCCCATTAGCAGCAGCTTCACAAAAAACTATACCATAACAATCAAATAAGGTTGGAGCTAATAATATATCGGCACTTTCTAACAATGAAATATAAAGTGCATTATCTTCTTTTGAGCTTTTGTCTAAATGGGGATATATGGTTATATTAGGATCGTCTAGAGTATATTGTGGTGTGGAGCCTACGATTATTAATTTACAATCTATATTTCTGCCTTTTAAGTCCCTATATATGTCTATAACTTTATCACCACCCTTCATTGTCCAATTAGTACCAACAAATAACAAGTTCCAGCACTGTGACGTCTTTTTCGGTAAACAAACTGTATCATGAGATATATTAGCACCGAATTCTATTGTATGAACATCTTCTTCGCTTTTACCATAATAGTCAATGGCACTATTCTTCGCCCAAGGAGTTGGATAGCTTATCTTGGTGGCGTTTGCTATGGCAAGTCGCTCTATTTTATCGCACTTATCAATAATTTGTTTATCTGTAATTCCCATATAGGCATTGAACAATTGAAATGTAGTATCTCCGATATAAATAATAGGGATTTTTGTTGCCATATAAGCAAGATAAAAATAATCACGGCAAATAATTAAATCATAATACGTTGTCTGAAGTTCAATTGAAATTAAAGCTCCAAATTCCTTGGCATAATCTTCTGCATGAAAGTTATCATAACTACCATACAAATCATGATGGTATGCTTTCATCTTAGCATAGAGTTTTCCACCAATCCATTTAATATGATGTCTTTTAGAAAGCTCATGATGCATATAATAAAGCGTGCCAGACCAACAGTGAATGTCTGTAGGGTTTAATGAGGAAAGAAACACGATGTTCATATTTATTTTTTATTAAAGATTAATCTTACAATACATTTCTTTTCTTTGTGGGATCTATTCTTGTTGCACACATTCAAGATCTATTTTTATATTCCTCTCCCAATCATATAGCATATATTGTCTAAGTAGATAATAGTCATTCCAACAATCACCTAATGCCTTTATATGGTCTAATTCAATTTCTTCTACATGTTGATTCGCTTTTAGGACGGTTTCAAGATTCTCTTTTCCTATGATACCTTAATTCCGCAGCATAAATTCTTATAAGAACTCCAAGTGCCTGAGAAACA
>CAMQBR010000090.1 GCA_946999045.1 uncultured Prevotella sp. | reverse complement strand
ATGTTCGCGAAAACGAAAAAATGAACTTTTTATCCATAGTGTTGACTCCAGGCATGTGGAGTGCGTGGTTCTGTTGACTAAAACACATAGGTAAAAGTGTGAAAAAGGCTTGAAATCAAGGGATTCCGAATAACTGCCCGGTTTGGACAGGTGATGGGAATCCCTTTTTTAGGTAGTTTGACAACAGTTTTGACCACTGGAAATTAGAGGGTTGTAACTACAGAACTGCTTTTTGTCGTATTGAGACTACAGAAATGTTGTCAGAGACATTTTTGGAGATGTTGAGACTATGAAACTGTTGTTGTTATCTTAGCCACCACGCAAAATAACATAAAAACACTTAAACCATTAAAAAAATACAAGCTATCTGGTACAATATCCGTTGGAATATTACATACACATTTGCGTAAGTGAGGAGAACCTAAATGAGCGAAATCATAAAGGGAGAAAAGTGGATTGGGACTAAAGAGGCGGCAGAGTATCTCGGTGTTCAGCCTGCCACTATTCGGGATTGGATTCGCAAAGGGAAAGACATCCCTCGGAAGAAGATAGGGAAAGCCTGGAAGTTCAAACTCTCCGAACTGGAGGAGTGGATTGCCAGTGGGAAGAGCACAATGGAATAAATCTGTGATACCGTCAAAAGAATATTCAAGAAGAATGGAGATAAAAGAGGGCTATGGCTGTGAAGAAATCTGAATTATATTCTCTCCTTTGGGAGGCCTGCAATAAATTAAGAGGAGGAGTGGAACCGTCAAGGTACAAAGACTATGTACTGGTTCTGCTGTTCTTCAAATATGTCTCTGACAGATACAAGGGTCAGCCTTTCGCAGAGTTTACGGTCAAGGAAGGCACGTCCTTAAATAATACAACGATGATCGTAAGCAGTGGAGTAGGTAACAGTATCATTCCTGTTCGCTTCAATAACAGACCTGAAATAGTTGTTGTTACAATGAAAAGTGAATAATCAGTTTGCGGTGGACTTAGGCCCCCATCCTCATACCATACTCTCAGTTTTATTAAAATCAAAGATGATTTGATCTCCGAGATGGATGAATATTGTGCGGATGATGGTGAAGTGTCTGGGTGGAGATTGAACTTGAGGGTCGGAGCGGCAATTAGATAACTTTGAATTTACAGGTGAAGCAATATGGTGATAGATAGACGGCAACACGTTATTATTAAGAGTTTTCAATGAGTTCCTTATGTGACTGCGACTATTGTATGCTCTATCAGTCAAAATCCAAAGCCGTATACCCTGAGCTGGCAGATTGGCTCATGCAACATGGGATTGATATAGGAAAACCATATGAGACTATGTGGCTTGACCCTGATGAGAATGGGGTTGTCTATTATTCCGGTGTTCAGTATATAGTATTTGGTACTTGCGAAGAACAATTTGAGTCTGGCGTTGGAGATATAATTATTAGGTGCGTCTATTCGTTCCCGACTCCATTGGGAATTGAAGGCGATTTTTTTATCTTGGAAGCATATCCAATGTATTTATGTTTGGATAGATAAATTTCAGTTTATATGAGAATACAAATATCAATTTTCAATGAGGTGTCTTGATGCTATTAAATAAATTATTAAGCAGTATTATAGAAATAACATTGTTGAGCATAATCCCTTTCATATGGTGGTTGCTAACTTACAGAAAAAAAGAAAACTTCTTATACTGGATCGGCTTAAAACGAATCTATCCTTAAACTACGCGAAACGCTTTGAAGTGGTTTCCGCTGATGATATTGGTATATCTTTCAGTTTCATTTCTGTCATTATATATGGTAAAAAATATTGACACAGCCACATCTGAATTCCACGGCTTAGGTGTAAGCGGAATATTGCCTGCATTATTATACGCAATCTTTAATACAGCATTACCGGAAGAGATATTTTTTAGGGGATTCATCCTTAAGAAAATCCCAAGTAAATTTGGATTCTATGCTGCCAATCTCATTCAAAGTGTGCTTTTCGGATTATTGCATGGCACTATGTTCTTTTCAATTGCGGGGATGATAAAGGCAATGATTATCATTGTACTTACAGGAGCCATAGCGTTTTGTATGGGCTATGTGAATGAGAAAAAAGCCGGCGGATCTATTATTCCGAGTTGGTGCTTGCATGTGCTATCAAATGCATTTGCTTCATTTGTTGCCCTGTTCTCAATACTTTAGAGAAGGTAGACTTAAGTTTGTTTTGGGGTTGATGCTACGTTCTCTGGAAGATAAATAGAAATTTGAGGAGGAGATAAATATCATGTATATTATTAGAGTTCTATTGCCAGTAATCCTGATAAGCATACTGGTTGTTGCTACAATTAATATTGCAAAGAAAAAATTTAAAAATCATAATAGTGATGAAAAGCAAGAAGAAAATCATATGTCTGAAGGTATGGCTGTTGGTATGTGTTTAGGAACGGCAGCGAGTATAGCATTAGACATAGGGGATATAGCAATTGGTATGTCCATAGGTATGCTTTTAGGTATGATTGTTGGAATGAATTTTAAGAAATGAACAATTCCCAGTTTATAGGGGACTTACCCTCTTACGACATTCCCTTTGCCAACTTCCATAGTGCAACGAGCGTGCAGACCTATTTCTTGATGTAGGGTTATCATCAGAGTAGTCTTAATGCAACTGGCGACAATGAGTTTAATGTAACCTACAGTGTAGACCAGCTCATTACA
>CAMQBR010000089.1 GCA_946999045.1 uncultured Prevotella sp. | reverse complement strand
TTAAGAAACTTTCCCAAACGTATAATATGAGCATTATGACTATTATTACCGACGCGCAACAGCAGACCATCAGCTTCAAAATGAGCGGCTCAGTAAATCAAGGAGACTCGATCGTTGCCTAGAAGGGCTGTTTTACACCGTATGTGTTGGAAGCTGATTGGGAGCTGTGCTTTAGGCTGGTTGAAAGCGGTCATTTCAGACTCTGAAACTCTTTTTCACAAGCTCGCATTTTTGTTGCGAGCCATGTTCTTCTTCATATAATGAAAATTGTACATAGCGACATGTCCAATATGTAAAAGTCCTCTCGGTCATCCGCGGGAGGACTTAACACATTTTTCATTTCATATCAAAGGAGGATATGTATGAATACCATGCACTATGTTTCTTTATCAACAATGTTCATTGCAACGATTGGTCTAGGCATTTGTGGCTGTTCTTTGAATGCTCCAGTCTCTCAAACACAACAAGCAGAACAGGCAAATGTTACTCAAGAAGAACTACCACAAGGAACATGGCAAGCCGACATTACGTTTCCTGATTGGCAAAAATCAGTAGATGACACACTTGCGCTTAACAGCATGTATTCTTTTAAAGGTTTCAAAGACCAAGGGGTAATATATGTAGAGCCTTCTGAGGATATTGCGCATTTTGAACTTTTTGTAAACAATAAAAAAATAAGTACAGACAATATAAAAGCCGGCGAAACCAACAAAATTGATATTTCAGATAAAACGATCGACGGAATAAATACCTTACAAATAACTGGAATATCCCCTAATGATAAAAATAGCACCGTTAAAGTACACATACCCTATCCTACCGTTCTCACAGGTTATGCACCAGAAGACGTGGGAATTGAACCATCTGTTTTTGATACTATATCCGACATAGTTACATCTGATATTAACCATGGGTTTACTTCTGCTCAAATGGCAGTAATTAAAGACGGAAAACTCATTTATCAAAACGCATGGGGAAAAACAGACTCATACAACCAAGATGGCACAGCAAACACAACAGCACCAGATGTTACCAATGACACGCTTTATGACTTAGCGTCTAACACCAAAATGTATGCAGTAAATTATGCAATTCAATACTTAGTAACACACGATAAGTTTAACCTTGATTCAAAAATTGTTGATATCATAGGACAAAAGTTTGCCGATGATACAATCAACATCACCTACAAAAAAGGTGAAAATCCAAGCTTAGAGGATAACAAGAAGTGGAAACAAGAACTTACGGTTCGCGATATTTTAAGACACCAAGCTGGTTTTCCCGCAGATCCTCAATATCACAATGATGCTTTTGACCAAAGCGAACAGAAACCAAATCCAGCCGTCACTAACGTACTCTACTCTGGTTCTGACGGAACGTCTGAGACAAAACAAAAGACCCTTGAATCCATTTGCAAAACACCGCTCATGTATAAACCAGGAACAAAAACTGTTTATTCAGATGTTGACTACATGCTGTTAGGGCTTATCGTGGAAAAAACAACTGGTCAAAACCTAAATGATTTTCTCTCAACAATTTTTTGGAAACCAATGGATCTCACGCACATAACATATAATCCTCTTGAACACGGATTTTCACCCGATGATTGTGCAGCAACCGAGCTCAATGGAAACACGCGTGATGGAGCTATTAAATTTAGCGGCGTGCGTACCAAAACATTGCAAGGTCAAGTTCATGATGAAAAAGCATTTTACGCTATGGGTGGTATAAGCGGTCATGCAGGCTTATTTGCAAACGCAACTGATTTAGCAAAACTAGCAAATGTAATGCTCACAGGTGGTTGGGATACTCATAAATTCTTCTCACAAGACACCATTGATACATTTACCGCACCCAAAAAAGAAGACGCTGCAAGTGCAAGGTGGGGTTTAGGTTGGTGGCGAGAAGCAAGCAATAGCCGTGCATGGTATTTTGGCACGCAGTCCAGCTCGAATACCATAGGTCATCAAGGTTGGACAGGAACACTAACCATGATTAATCCCGAACAAAATCTTGTAGTGGTCTTTCTAACTAATAAGATTAATTCACCAGTTACGAATAAAGAAAAGAATCCAAACAGCTTCAACGGTAATAATTATGTAAGCTCTACACTGGGTGTAGTTCCTGAATTATTACAAATGGGCTTTTCAACCAATAAGACAGATTTGCAAAAAACAATGGGCTCATTATTGCCTGAAATGGCGCAAGATAAAAGCAAATTGTTAGCAAAAGCTGAAGAAAAGGAAAGTCTCGATGCGTCACATCCACTTGTCCAAAGTACCTATGCCGTTTATGAAACCATGGTTGCTCATGTAGAAAAAACAAAAGATAAGGAAGAGCTTGATTTATGCACCAAAACTCTAGAGAACTTAAACACCGATAGAGATTCGGATGAATATCAGGCTTTGAGCGATAGGTTGTCACACCTTAAATAAGCTTGATATATGCAGCTAACGCTAACAAGCGCTAACTGCTGAAATGAAAAGCTCCTATTGGATTAAGAATCAAAACGGTCATCACCTAAAATCTTAGTTTGAGAAATCCTAAGAGAAAGGCGGTGACCGTTTGAGCTATTCTAAACAAAAATACGGTACATTCACCGCGGATTTCTTATTTTTAAAATGATACAGCAAACATAAAAGAATCCTGAGCAAAATCAGTTGCTAGCGAGATTGTAAACGCACAATCTGAGAGGCCGATCATAGATGACAGGCAAATAAATATGAGATACCTTCAACCCAAGACAAGACATCCTCAAATCCATCATTCATAATATGTC
>CAMQBR010000088.1 GCA_946999045.1 uncultured Prevotella sp. | reverse complement strand
ACTGTATTTCAATTAATTCAAAGAGCGATTAGCCCACCTTAACGGGACATTAGTGGTCTAATTTAGTTTTTGTGTTGGTGGGGAGTTACCGATTGGTAGCTCCCACTTTTTATTTTTTAGTTTTGCTGTCTCTAAAACAGACAGAAGTGTTAAAATTGTTCTAAGATAGCAATGCGTTTTTTGGTATCTGGATGAGTCGCAAAAAGAGAATTCATAAATCCCATAATTCCACTAACCATTTGGTCTGGATGGACGATAAACAACTGAGCCACATCTTCTTGCTTTACTTGATCAAGACCGGGATCAGAAGATATCTTCCTCAACGCATTTGCTAAAGCTAAAGGGTTGCCACATAGTTCAGCACCCCCTGCATCAGCCATGTATTCGCGTTTTCGAGAGATAGCAAAACGAGTAATCAAAGTAAAAAAATAAGCAATGGCGCAACAGATTACGCCAACAAATAAGATGGTCAAGATAAATAATCCTGTCCCCCGTTCATCTTTGCTACGCCTTACAGAACCACCAAACCACATGGTTTGATACATTATACGCACCACCAACGACATGACTGTAGATATGATGCCCACAAAAATAATACTAACTACCAAAAGACGGGTATCTTTGTTGCGGATGTGAGTAAGCTCGTGAGCAACCACTCCTTTCAACTCTTCATCGTTAAGGCGATTAATGATTCCAGTTGTCAATGTCACTGTATAACTTTTATCATTTATTCCGCTTGCAAAAGCATTCAGTTGCGAGTCGTCAACAACATGTATCTGCGGCATTGACATGCCACAAGTCATACAAAGATTCTCTACAATATTATAGACACGTGGGTTCTCTCTTCGTTCTAAAGGGCGAGCACCAGTGGCACGTTGAATCATGGCAACATTTGTAAAGTAGGCAATGGCAAACCATATACCTACTCCCAAAACTACCCATGGTATCGTCGTCATAAAGTAATAATTTACGGATGCAACGTCAAGCGCATAAACCACTTCGCCGTACTCATTATAATATCCGTTTCCAAAGTAGTTAAGCAATGCCAAAAATACCCATATTATGCCCAAAATAATGATAGGGAACATAAGCAATAATAATACACTCATTGCATTATTACGCCGGATTTGGGTTTGAAGGCCTACGTACTTCACTCTTAGAAATTAATTTGTGGTGCCTGATCCATTTCTGTACGTTGAGTTGGAGCTATCTCATACATGGGTTCTTTTTTGAAACCAAACATATTGGCAAAGATATTCGAGGGGAATGTTTGCACCGCATTATTCAACTCTCGCGTTGCGGTATTAAAGTAACGACGTACTGCCGACAATTTATTCTCAATATCGGAAATCTCATTTTGCAGTTGCAAAAAGTTTTGATTAGCTTTCAATTCTGGATACGCCTCTAAAGAGATGCGAAGACCTGACAACGCTTGCGTGAGCATATTATCTGCTTGCATCTTCTCATTTATCGTTGTTGCATTGACACCCATCGTACGTGCTTCTGTAACTCTTTGCAATACTTCTTTTTCATGAGCAGCATAACCTTTCACTGTAGATACAAGCTGTGGTATAAGATCTGCACGTTGCTTGAGTTGCACGTCAATATTAGCAAACGCATTTTCACGATTATTACGAAGACGCACAAGATTATTATAAATTCCCGCACAGAATAAAACAAGCAGAATCAATACTGCTATGATAATTCCAACAACCATAATTCGATTATATTTAATGATTTATATATGTCTACAAATATAACTAAAAGAAGCGATAAAATAAGAATATTAAGAAATATTAGGATAAAAAAAAGTCCGATTGTCATTATCGAATCAGATAGGACAATCGGACTTGTACGCGTTTAATCGCTTAATATCCTCATTACTTTCCGGAAGTATTGGTGCGTTGCACGAATGCTGTAATTTGGACCTCCATTCCATGAACGTATCGCTTGCTCAATGTTATTCGAAGGATTGTGAGCAGACTGAATCAAAAGAAACATTTCCTTAGATTTCGAAATACTCCAACGGTCTGAAAGCTTGTAACGCTTCTTACTTCTACGTTGTTTCAGAATGTTGTTACACTCTTTAACGAGGATTGGGGTAATCTGCAATACACCAACAGAATTCCCACTTTTAGCATTTGCTTTTCCTCTACTCTCTACATGAATAATCGCGTCCATCACTGGACCCCAATTAAAACTGCTACTTGTTCTTATATTCCCCTTCTGTCCTGCAAATGCAAAAACTGGAAAAAACAATAAAATAGTCAAAGCAACAAGAGCAATCTTTCTTATTCTCTCCATCATTGTTAATTTATGGAACCTGGACAATGAAATGCTAACTAAATTGTCAACAATGTCCGCGATGATAGAATAATGAGAATGAGTTTTCTATACATCTCAGCTCCGTTAGATACTTAGTAGATAGTTCAAAATAAAAAATAAAAACTATCTCTATTTTTATCGCTTGCAAAGGTACGCAAAAAATATAAAAGACACAAATAATTTAGCCTTTTTAATGCTTATTGAAGAATTGTAATACATTGATTATACGCAAGTTAAAGAAAAATTAATGTAATCTAATTTCAACTTATTGCATACATCTATACTTGAGGATTTTCTTACTAATTCATGTAATCAACGAAACATTTTTCTGGTTTGTTTGTAAGCATCAACTCCGTGCCATTCATTTCCAACTATCCTCATCGTGCCACCTATATCACACAGCATATAAACACAAAAAAACCTCCAGCATCGGTTGAGACACTGGAGGCGTGAAGTAAAAAAGGCAGCTACCTAC
>CAMQBR010000087.1 GCA_946999045.1 uncultured Prevotella sp. | reverse complement strand
TACTCCTTCACTCACAAACAAATTGACCTCAAAAATAGTCTCACAATCTGTCAAATCTAATTTATAGAACCGCCCTTATTTTTGTCCGTACAAATTGAAGTATAGCTGAACTCTGATGGGGAGTAACTCTGTGAGGAAAAGAATGATATAAGGTGAGAAGCATGGGTAGGATTCTCTTCTGTGGATTCTTCGTCTTTCATAGTGCTACGAGCCTTTATCAATGTAAAGAAAAGCTCACAAAAGAACTGCTTGTGGGTTCTTTTGTGATATGTCACAATGAGATTATCCAAGTTCTTTCTCAAATCGGTGAAGGTACCTTTTATTTTTGTTATTAGTATTAGGCATTCCTTTACATTATAGAGCTTGGTAGGTATTTTTTTATCAAAAATCTTTTATAAAACTCTATTCCTTAAAGCAAATCTGTGAAAAATTGTTTTCCTTTAACGTAGTATTGAAAAAGAATAGAGAAAGGAGATAAAATCATAGAGTTTGAAATTTTCCTCCTATTACCGATATTCTTTCTATCTTCATCAAAATCTTTCTTCCATTCTTTAAAAGCTCTTCTTGCCTGGAATACAGCTTTGCAATTATCAAAATTTCTATCAACAATCAGCATTTTGAGGGCTGCTATATAGTCAAGCCACCATCTTATGTGCATAACGTGCTTGAATTCTGCCTCCTCCAAGTTCTTATAAAGCATGGTAAGGTTGTTTCTGAAGTTGAGAAATGTCTTCATGGGGTTCTTTTTGGGAAGTGTTGCTCCACCAACATGAAAAACTTTACTTTCTGGAATACAGTAGATTTCTCGTCCCATAGCGCACAAACGCCAACACAAATCTATTTCTTCGTTGTGTGCAAAGAACCGCTTATCTAAACCTCCTGCCTTCCAATAGTCTTTAGATCTGATAAACAAACAGGCTCCTGTAGCCCAGACTATCCTACTGATTTCGTCATATTGCCCTTTGTCTTCTTCTATTGTATCAAAGATACGACCTTTACAATAGGGGTAGCCATAGCGATCAATAAAGCCACCACATGCACCAGCATACTCAAATTGGTTGCGATGAAATATGGATAATAGCTTGGGCTGACAGGCTGCTACCTCTTGATGTGTATCCATAAAATCTGTTAATGGCGTGAGCCAATGTGGTGTTACTTCTATATCTGAATTTAAGAGAACATAGTATTCGGCATCTATTTGTTTGAGTGCTTGGTTATAACCTTCGGCAAATCCCCAATTTTTCTGTAAAACAATTTGTTTAACAGAAGGGAATTCTTTGGATAACAATACAATAGAACTATCTGTTGAAGCATTATCTGCCACATAAATTGTTGTGTCTCCTTCTTGCGAATAAGCTATGACCGTTGACAGATATTTTTTCAACATTTTTTCTCCATTCCAGTTTAAAATGACTACAGCTACTTTCATAACGTTACTCTTAATGCTGATTTATTGAAATTAAAGTCGCCCAATGTTACGGTCATTATTTGGTTATCGTATTCTTCTTTTGCGAGCGTTGCTGGAAGTTCTACACGTATATAATTATTGGTAAAGCCGTGCATTGATCGTCCCTGCGATGCCTTTTCGAATAGTACTTCTGCCGCCTGACCCATGTATTTCTTGTAAAAAGTATGCGTTTTCTCATCAGATAATTGCAAAAGTCGTTTAGAACGCAATTTTTTATCTTTATCAGAAACAATGTAAGGAATAGAAAGAGCACGTGTGCCTGGGCGCTCTGAATACGGAAATACGTGTAACTGGGTAACATCTAATCCTTTGAGAAACTCATAACACTCTTCAAAATACTCAGGGGTTTCGCCACGGCATCCAACCATTACGTCTACTCCAATGAAAGCATTTGGCATTTTCTCTTTGATATAGTTTATCTTATGAGCAAACAATGCGGTGTCATAATGGCGGTGCATCAACTTCAGCACTTCGTCAGAACCACTTTGCAAGGGAATGTGAAAGTGGGGCATAAACGCTCTTGACTGTGCACAATACTCTATTAATTCATCGTCCATGAGGTCGGGTTCAAGACTTGAAATGCGATAGCGCTGAATGCCTTCTATGTCATCCAATGCTTTTACCAAATCAAGAAATGTCTCGTTAGTCTTTTCACCAAACTCACCGATGTTTACGCCTGTTAGTACTATTTCCTTTCCTCCATCAGCAGCAGCCTGTTCAGCTTGTTTAACTAATGAGTCAATAGAAGGGTTTCGAGAGAAGCCTCTGGCGAAGGGAATAGTGCAATAAGTGCAAAAATAATTGCAACCATCTTGTACTTTCAAGAAAAATCTTGTTCTGTTACCTCTTGAGCACGAGTGTTGGAATGTTTTAATATCTTTTGTTTTAACCGATTGGAAAGTATGTAAGTTGTTGCTATCCGTTTCATTATTCTTTTTTAATGATGATTTTTGCAACCATGCATCATTAAGATATTGCAATAGATGAGCTTTCTCGTTAGCGCCCAAAACCAAGTCTACTCCATCAATATTGCTCACGGTTTCGCTTTCTAATTGCGCATAACATCCAGTAACAATAACGAAAGCTCCTGGATTTTCACGTACTAAGCGGTGTATGGCTTGCCGACATTTATGGTCAGCTACCTCTGTAACCGAACACGTATTGATAAGACATATATCTGCTCGCTCACCTTTTTCTACGGTACGAACCCCCATTTCCTGAAGCATCTCACCAAATGTAGATGTTTCAGAGAAGTTAAGTTTGCAACCTAATGTATAATAAGTTGCGGTTTTTCCCTGAAAAGCACTTGTATCTATCATATATTATTGTATAATAAGCTGCAAAGTTAAGAAAAAAGTTTAATGTTTTGAAAATCCTTAATTCCGCAGCATAAATTCTTGTAAGAACTCCAAGTGCCTGAGAGACAAA
>CAMQBR010000086.1 GCA_946999045.1 uncultured Prevotella sp. | reverse complement strand
TCTCTCAGGCACTTGGAGTTCTTACAAGAATTTATGCTGCGGAATTAAGGTACAATATAAATGAAAAATAAATGAAAAAAAAATAAGACAACATAAGCATTATTTTACCCATACCCTTTCAAGGTTGAAAGAATTGTAAATTTATCTAGTATCAATACCTACTTGTGGGGGTTATAAGAAAGGCGGTATATATGTATCTAAGAATTATATATACAGCTATTAATTAATAAATTAACACAAAAAAAATCCTTAATATGGATACATATATAGGTTTAGATACATCACTATTTATAGGTATTTTACAGAATACCTTTGCCTTTTGCACCCTTATTGCACCTTAAAATTAGTAACTTTGCGTAAAATAAAAGATTGAAGATGAAGTTATCAGAGCTAAAGGAAGGAGAAACTGGCATTATTGTTAAAGTAACAGGTCAGGGCGCATTTCGCAAGCGTATTGTTGAAATGGGATTCATCACAGGCAAGAAAGTGGAAGTATTAGTCAATGCTCCACTTAAAGATCCTGTAAAATATAGAATTATGGGATACGAAGTTTCGTTGCGACACTCTGAGGCAGACATGATAGAAATAAAGAAGGCTATAGACACAGAGCAGTCTTTATCAGAGTCATGTACCTGTCAGCCTGATCCACTTTCTACTTCGTCAGAAGAAAATATTGACACAACCAACCAACCCTTAGTTGACCATATTATCCAAAATGCCAAGATTATCAATGTGGCATTGGTTGGGAATCCTAATTGTGGTAAAACATCTTTGTTTAATTTTGCATCTGGTGCACACGAACGAGTAGGCAACTATTCGGGCGTAACGGTGGATGCGAAGGAAGGATATGCAGAATTTGAAGGCTATCAGTTTAACATAGTTGATTTGCCTGGAACCTACTCTTTGTCAGCTTATTCGCCTGAAGAATTGTATGTGCGCAAGCAAATTATAGAAAAAACGCCTGATGTTATCGTTAATGTAATAGATACATCCAACTTAGAGCGAAACTTATATTTAACTACGCAACTTATTGATATGCATCTAAATATAGTATGTGCGTTAAATATGTTTGACGAAACAGAAAAGCGAGGCGACCACATCGAATACAACAAATTGGGCACACTGTTGGGCATCCCTATGATACCTACAATTTTTAAGACTGGAAAAGGTGTAAAAGAACTGTTCCATCAAGTTATAAAGAACTATGAAAGCAAAAAGAATGGTAATAGCAATTATAAGCAAATACAAATAAATCACGGACGAGAAATAGAAGAAGGTATTACACAAATACAACAAGTTATCAGAAAAAATCCAGAATACCAGTTTCGCTTTCCTGTAAGATACCTTTGTATAAAACTTTTAGAATTTGATAAAAAAGTAGAATATTTTATTAATAATAAGTTGCCAAATGCCGCTGATATTCTCAAAGAAAGAAACAAAGTAGCACAACGCATCAAGGAAGAAACCAAAATTGATAGTGAGACCGCTATCATGGATGCTAAATATGGTTTTGTACATGGTGCCTTGAAAGAAACAAATTATAGTCCTGGGCATAAAAAAGATACTTACCATACAACCCATTGCATTGACCATATTATTACAAATAAATATTTGGGATTCCCTATCTTTATAGTCATTATTTGGATTATGTTTGAGACAACATTTACTTTGGGCGATTATCCTAAGGGGTGGATAGAAGATGGTGTGGCATGGTTAGGTAATACTATTGCCACTTACTTTCCAAGTGGACCTATCAAAGATATGCTGGTTGATGGTGTGATAGGTGGTGTAGGAGCTGTTATTGTCTTCTTGCCACAAATATTGATTCTATACTTCTTTATATCCTATATGGAAGATAGTGGCTATATGGCTCGTGCTGCATTCATTATGGATAAGCTCATGCACAAAATGGGGTTGCATGGCAAATCGTTTATACCTCTTATCATGGGCTTTGGTTGTAATGTACCTGCTATCATGGCAACAAGAACCATTGAGAGCAGAAAATCACGATTGGTTACTATGCTTATCTTGCCAATGATGAGCTGTTCGGCACGTTTGCCAGTATACATCATGATTATAGGTACATTCTTTGTTGCACAATATAGATCTATTGTTATGATTTCCATATATATAATAGGTATCTTAATGGCTATTATCTTAGGTAAGCTATTCAGTAAGCTTGTAGTAAAAGGAGAAGATACACCGTTTGTTATGGAACTTCCTCCCTATCGTTTCCCTACATGGAAAGCTATATTTAGACATACTTGGGAAAAGGGAAAACAATACCTCAAGAAGATGGGAGGCATTATTCTTGTTGCTAGTATCATAGTTTGGGCACTGGGGTATTTTCCACGCAATGAACATTTGAGCAAGATTGAACAACAGGAACAGAGCTATATTGGCAGAATAGGTAAGACTATTGAACCCATATTCAGTCCGCAGGGCTTTAACTGGAAACTTGACATTGGCATTATAGCAGGTGTAGGAGCCAAAGAGATTGTTGCTTCTACTATTGGTGTACTCTATTCTGCTGATGATAGTTTCGGAGATGATAATACCTATTCTTCAGATACAGATAAGTATACTCATTTGCGCAATGTAATGCAATCAGAAGGAATTACACCATTAACCGCATACGCTTTCTTATTGTTTATACTGTTTTACTTTCCTTGTGTAGCAGTCATTGCAGCTGTAAAGGGTGAGACAGGCAGTTGGAAGTGGGCATTGTTCTCGGCAATGTATACTACCATTTTGGCATGGATAGTATCAGCTGTATTCTATCAAGTAGGACGACTATTTGTATAAATAGCCAGAATACCCCAAATAGAAGTACTATTCCAAAAAAAGTAGTTGAAAAGTTTGGTTGTAAAGGAAAAATACATTACCTTTGCAAACGCAAAAAAAAAGAAATACGCACCCTTAGCTCAGTTGGTAGAGCAACTGACTCTTAATCAGTGGGTCTAGGGTT
>CAMQBR010000085.1 GCA_946999045.1 uncultured Prevotella sp. | reverse complement strand
AGCGATTGAAATATAAGTTCAGTCGCTTTGTTAATTGAAATTTATAGATTAAAGAGAAGAAATTAATGGATAGAGAAATGATAATTTAGCTGCCTATTCTTCGATTGTAGCTGTCCGTTCATGAGCATAGGTAAAAGCCAATCACTGAGAGATCCAAGATGTTTATTTTCTATCAATGCATAACCGATTAACTGATAGCTTTGCCTTGATGCAGAATGGTAGAGATCCAAAGTTCTATTATCTGGGATTAATATTTTTACACCTTTTAAATCAGCATTATTAACCGCTTCTTGCGTAGCACCATGAGCAAATTGATCTTTTAATGTTTCCAAGTAATCATTGTCAATAAATGAGGCTATATATTCAAAATACCTCTCAGTACATTTCGATGTACCAATAACATCAGCTGTGGCTAAGTAAGTTTTTTCAGAGAAAAGTTTAATGCCGGTTTAATAGGATCACATAATGGATTATTTATGCCACAGCCCAACTTTGGGGAATGGTTCTTTTTAGTTGCTCGTTCCATACCATCTTTCCGCCTGAGGATTTATACGGCTTTCCATTTCTATCTGGAAACTCGAACTGTACAAATCAATACTCGTAGATAGTCTTGATCATTGCAGCTAAATTATCATTCACCAGCCGGGTGCAAAGTGGGGGCACTTTTTCACGATAGGAGGGGCTATCGTTAAAAGGTTTAAGATTGGCTTGATAGCTTGATTTTAAGCATGATATCCATTCTCTTAACACAAAACCCATGCAATATTCGCTTGTTGACCGGAAACCGTGATGTTCTAATAATGGGCGTAAATTTCAAGTTCAACTTTAAAATTACGCCCAAAATGGTCAACTTGCACTTTTGCGCGTAAAAGACGCACGGCAAAAAAATTGCTTCACGCACTAAATATTTTGCCCTTTATGACTTGATGACATGTATTTCACGCACCGCGCTTTCCAAGCATCTTCACAAACGCAAGCAAACGCATCCGTCACAGACTGCAAACCTAAACTTTTAACATACTTACAAGCAACACTAAAACTATTATCAATGCTAATTTCTTCATTTACTAGCAAACTATACTTTGCACACATAGAAGGAACAGCAAAGCCAATATCATCAAATAAAAAAGGATTCATATTGCTTAAGAATGAAGCCAATTCTTCACTTTTATTTTCTTTTCAATAATGATTTAACGCGTAATAAATCATAGAAATCAATTCAAACTTATTCACAACTATTCCTCCCACGGATCATTATTTAATATTTCAACAAATCCTTACAGACTGGCAAACACAGCTTTCGTATACAACTGAATATCTCTAGGAGAATTCATGCCATACTGCTCTTTGATTTTCATAAAATAATCCCCAATCATATGTTTATCAATAATCTTATTTGAAGAAGCACCATCTGGAAGATCTCCCCTAGTATTAATCCATGGAGACTCATTGTGTGTGAAGTCTTCCAAAATCTTTCCACTATAACAACAAATATTTCGGACCACACTATCTAAAATAGCCTTCTCCTGAGCGGTAAATATAGAAGAATCAAATGATTCAACCTTTGAAATCGGATCAAAATGATAATCCGAATACTTCGCATAAATATCCCTGTAAACAGGACCATGCGCCCAAGCTTCACAATCCTCAACAAAAATATACTTTTTGAAAAATGCATAGAAGAATCCCTGGATATAATAAAGACTCTTCTGCAACGCTAATGGCGTGATATCCTCGCACTGATTTAAAAGATATGCAACAACTTCACTTATCTTCCCATCAAGCATGCCATTATTGCTAATCAAAACTGTAACAGCTTTATAACTTTTCTCATAAGTCTGCTGAGAAATCAATCGACCCTTATTTTCCTCCAAAATACTCAGATAATAAACAGGATCATCAAATAGCCGATTCAAAGTTTCAGAATATTGCCGAGTCGGTATATCGCCATCTGCATAACGAGTAAACGTGTGTTCTCCCCATCCCAAAAGTATTGACAGTGGACGCTTACCAATATCATAACGTTCAGGAATTGCTCTAATCTTTTCAAGAGAAACAATTCCATTCTCTTTTCGGTAAACATCATAAAGAGCTTTCAAATTAGATCCACTAATTGCTTCAACATCCACATATGCTCCACAATTAGCACACTTTGCTTCCCTTCCAACATAGTGATACTGAACACCACGAATAGTTCCAGTCATCTCCTTTTCTTCAACAGTATATGAAACTTCATCTCTACATTCTTCACAAAATACAACTCTTTCACTCATAATAATTTCTCCTTTAAAATTACCTATCTAAACAAATAACCAATAGGCTTATTAAGCTTATGGAAAGAAATCACAATTGTTCTTCTTCCATTCTTACATTCAATTACATTAAACTTCGTATATATGTCTACCAACTCTTGTTTTCCCAACGCATTAGCCAATGTTATTCTAGGAACAAAAACATAAAGAACTTCACGCTCATATCCTATCTTCATATTTTGCAGACTATGACAAAAATCATCGACTGAAATTTGCATTAAGATTTCTTTTCGCTTACTTGGATAAATGTTGTATTCGTTGATGAAATCTATATTCTCCTGACGATTTTCATTCATTGCGATATTAAAACGACCAGCATTAATACATTCTTTTATCGTCGAAAGAACATCTTCAATCTGCTTTCTAGTGTAGTTTTGATTATAATATGGATTCATGCTTTCCCCTGACTTCTTCATGTACTATTGTACTAAAAATTGTTCAGAAAATCAAGAGGTTTGTACTAATTAGTACATTATAATATTGGAATTGTTCCAGTTGCTTAACCCGGTCTCTTCTCACGTAAATAACCGCGAATATTTGGACTTCTTTTCTATTCTCATCAAACCAAAAGTAAACGTAATAATTTTTTACGCGTATTTTTCTAAAACCAAGCTCACCCCACGGCTGCTCATCAACGTTCAGGTTCTTCAAAAACATCATCTATCGGATAACTATCACCATGAACCGCCTGATCATAAC
>CAMQBR010000084.1 GCA_946999045.1 uncultured Prevotella sp. | reverse complement strand
TTATCTGCAAATTCAGTAATGAGAGGACGTGTAAACGCAATAAGGACGTTCAAGGTCTTAGTTGCGGATTTGAGGTTAAATTCATTTTTTGACTATGTTTAAGTGTTTCTATTTAGAAGGAATACCTTTCTTCCATACCTGCACCTTCATTTGCTTAAAATCAAACACGACTGTTTGCCCCAAAGACTTAAAGAAAGACAAACCGATTTCCACATCAGAGCTTCTATCATTAACTGATCTTACAGATAGTTTTTTCTTTGAATCCACTGTATGCCCTCCAAATAATACAGAAGGCGATTTCAACGTAATGAGCGGAACCGAAAACAACCTATTATTCTTTAAAACAGTTATATTTTTGCCTTTAATAGAAGGAAAATTGTACTTCTTATAGAAATTATCACGCACAACGATATAATCACTATTACCTAAATTTATCTGACCAACCGCGAATTCATTGTTTATTGAAACAGGCAGGTAGAGTGCAGGAAAATCTGGGTAGGCAAAGTACATGGATTCTTCAAAGTCTGCCTTTGGAAGCGTATCTGTAGGAAAGTTAATTATTTGATGTTTCCAATCAATGGCAATTTTCTCCAACAGCCTAATAATTGGGAGTCCTATCTGTGGAACATTTATCCTTGTATAAAACGCTTTTAGTTCTTTCGCATATTTCCTTGACAGCTTATGCTCCTTAATATAAGCTGTAGGATCTACCATAACAGAAACTAATGCTGGAACATGGTTGAATTGAAGATTGCCGATATTGATAGAATCCAAATACACAACTGGGCATCCTGCAACACTATCTTTCCCACATACTATGCCCAATTGGTCTGCAACCTGAGGAGTTATTTGAAGTGGATATCTTAATTCAGTTGTCCAAATAGCGTCTAAAGTCTCACCATTGAGTTTGATTTTTGTTCTGATAATTGGATTAACCGAAAATTTAACGGCTTGACTCTCATCCTTACGAATAGCATGTACTGGTGAAATTAATACTTTTGCCTTCAAACTATTTTCTTCATCAGAAATTAATTTCTCTGTAGCAGCAGTATATTTCTTGTCATTATAGTAAATCATCTGAGAAGGATAATAATCTTGCTTCAGCCACTCCAGAAGAGCTTCTTCTTGATCGTAGAGACCCTCTGCTTTACAAAGCGTAAAATATACATCGGCTAAATATAGTGCATCAAATCCGTATGCTTGCCAATTATACCTTAGGTTATCATTGATTAAGCTTATGGCATAGCGATTTTGATTGTTTGCAATAGCTGCTACTATCTTGTTATTGAGTTTTAAGAATGGATTAATAGAATCCTTATCGGTATACACCTTGCTCATTTCCAAATATCTACCCGAGCTGAGAAGATTGCCATAAAGCCCAAACTTAGATTTATAATCCTGAGAATATGTGGATAGTGCACAGACTGTAGACATAACTAATATCAATAACCTAAAGTTCTTCATACTCTTATAACTTTTCATTAACGTTTCCTTTAGAATTTATTCACTCAAATAATTAATAATTCATTAGTATAATCGTGGATTATCACTTTTCTCCCATATCTTTACTTTCATTTCTTTAAAGTCAATCACCATCGCTTCACCCAAAGACTTAAAGAATGGGTAACCTAATAGTACATCCCACGGTTCATTCGTCATTACAGAATCCCGTAGTTTAATCAAATATGTTGGTTTCATTGCTGTATACCCATATGTTAAAGAAGGATTTAACAAAAATACGCCAAGCGTATCTTGTAAGCCTACCATTGTAACGGAATATATGTCATTACTTTTATCATACCCAATGGGAAACAACTTGCTATTATCTTTCTGATATTGTCGATTAAGCCCCATGTAAAAAGAGGATCCTGTATCTACTGATCCCATCATTGACATTGAATTAATAGTGATTGGTGTTAATAAATATGGCCGTGAATAATTAGTCATAAAAATACGTTCTTCAAAGTGGGGAGTAGGCAATAGCTCTTTAGGAAAGAAAAAGCATTCGTATTTCCAGTCAATTCCAAACTTTTCAAAAAGTTTAATAATAGGCAAGCCGATTATTGGACAGTTCATTTCATTATATACATTCATTGCCTCCAAGAGCTTCTTTTTTGATGCATGTTGCTTATATAGGGCTGGAATTGGACTTTTCATATCTACGATACACGTGGGAACATGGTAGAGGGTATAATTCCCAATCATTAAAGAATCAATATAAGCTATTGCGATTTTTTCATTACCAGAAACGATACTATCGCTTCTATAATCAAGATCTAGCTCATCAGCATATCGATGCGGTAAGGATATTGCTACAGGTGATCCTGTATCCCACAGAAAGGTTTCCGTAGTTTCATTAACCTTCAACTTTGTTTTAATATGCGGTTCAAGTGTAAACTTAATCGGTTTTGGCTCACCTTTACATACGATGCGCATCTGTGGTCTTTTACGAGCTATTTTCATGACTTTAGCCTCCTCATCGATCATCTTATTGACATCAGCAGTAATATTTTGGTTTTTGTAATACTGCTGTTGTAATGGTGAATAGACATCCTTAAGCCAGTTGTATTGAGCTAAAGCATCATCATAACGTCCTTCTGTTAAACATAGATTCACCATGAGACCAGAAAATATCTGAGTATTTCTGTCATATTCTTTCCAGTGAGTCTTCATATTTTCATCTAGCAACTGTATGGCTAAATCATTTCTATTATCGCCAATCGCGGTATATACAGAATTCAGCAATTTTAGAGTAGGGCAATCAATGTTAGATTTACTATAGAACTGAGTCATCTCCCAATATCTACCTTTATATAGATATTCTAAGAACTGCTTCTCCTCTAGTATTCGTTGAGAGTGTGAAAAAGCCGACGTTGGAAATGCAATAACTAAATATACTACAAATAGGCGTAAATATTTCATATTTATCTTGAATTTTTATTTAAACCTTAATTCCGCAATACTATTATAAATTAAACTTTTTAAGTACCTGAGCAACAAAAAGTTGCTCAGGATT
>CAMQBR010000083.1 GCA_946999045.1 uncultured Prevotella sp. | reverse complement strand
TGTCAAATTCGTTGCATTAGTTGTCGAAATAAAAGCAAATGGTTGTTTTCGCCAATAACACACTTTGGTTAAAATCTTTTACAACAACTGCTTTATAATTCACGTCTTTACAAACAAACTAACCCCTGCTTGCAAATACGCGAATTATGAGAATATTTTATAACGCACTGTTACACAAAGTATTGTGAGGAAAGAACCGATGAATGACACTAATTTTCCACCATTTCTACCATTAAACCATTGCTTTAATCACGCAATCTGCATGCTTTAACACCCTAATCCCATGTTTATTAGAACAAGAAACACGCCAAATAGCAGCATTATTTCCCAAGCGTTACCTGATAAAATGATTTTTCGTGCCAAACAAACCCGGTAATACCTACTCCTTGCCTATCAAAACTTTCTATTTCACCGCTTGGTGACACCCTGTTTTATTGTCAATTTTTAAGACAAAAAAAATACAACTATGATATTCAGTAAAACTTTTAATCATCTCTCCATTGTATCTCATTTTCTTGCCAAGCACCGTACAAATAATCATTGGTAAACCTTATTTCTACTCATGTATTTCTACTAAATAGTCGTTTTTAGCAAACATTCGACCATATACAGGTTGTAATATTGAGCTGTCTATTGCATTTCCTTTTACCCACTCTATAATAGCCTTAGGTAAATTAACACCAGCTTCATAACTAAAAGGAAAGCCACCACCAAAACGAGGATTAAGCTCAAGCACACAATATTCACCTTTTGAATTTTGCATAATATCAACATCAAGGTTTCCTATATGCTTTAATGCTTTTCCTATTTTAGTACCAATGGCTCTAACGTCGGATAAATTACAAGTAATAGCTTTGTCTGTTTCCCCTGCCCGCATGGCTAATTTCTGCTTTACACTAACAGAAACATGATTACCCTCAAGATCGTTTATAACATCTAATCCATATTCTGCTCCTGTAAGTTTTTCTTGAATAATAATATAATTCTCGCCAACGGAAGCCGTTGCAAGTATTGTCCGTTTTATTTTTTTCATCAAGAGATGATAATACATATCCAGCTCTTCCATATCAGTTATTGTTTCTAATCCAATAGAACCAGATCCCCAGCGCGGCTTCATAAACAAGGGAAAAGTTAAAGCACCTGAACTTAATGCTTCTTTTGTTTCGTCTAAACTAACATAGGACTTTGGCGACTTTAATCCTTGTGCTTCTATCCATTGAGCTGTATTATATTTATCAAAAGCTATATTTATCACATTCAAGCTACTAACGATTAACCTTACACCTATTGCGTCAAATTTTGATTTGTTTGCTGCCAATATAGGAAGTTCTAAATCGTTTAGCGGTATTAACGCATTAATTTTATGCTCTTTGCATATGCCTAACACTATATTAACATAATTGGGGGCATAAACTGCAGGAACTTGTAATCTTATATCAGCAACTTGCAATGCAGGAGCAGATAATTGCATGTCCGCTGCTACTACTTTATCTCCTGCGTTCATATTTTCCTTAAAATACTTAAGTAAATAAGTACGTCTGCCTGCGCATGTAAAAAGTATGTTCATTTTTATTTAGTATTGTAAGCTGTATATATTTAATATATCATTTATGTTTTGACGTCTTCTTACAAGAGAATATCTTCCTTCATCTTCAATCAATATAGGAGCAAGATAATTTATAAACGTAGGAGTTAGACTTACCGTGTATGCTCCTACTCCATCAAATTGTAAATAATCTCCTTCAGACACACATGACAACTCTACCCCTTTTAATAATACATCTTTTTCCATACATGTAGAACCCACAACATCGTATACTTTTGTCTCTGAAATATCATTGCGTTTGTATAATGTATGTGGTAAATTATTCTGATGCATGGTTGGTTTAATGTCAAACACGGTTCCATCCACTATTATAAAATTAACATTACCAACTTTTTTATTTTGATATACCTTTGTATAATAGGAAAAAACATTTGAAACAACAGAGGTTCCTGGTTCAATAACTATCCAAGGTTTTAGCGCTAAAAACCAATCACTTTTTTCTAATTCATCTATTATACAATTAGCGTAATCATCATATGTTGGTTTTCCTTTTATATTCATTCCTTTTGGAGCAGCTCCAAAATAGCCTCCGCCTATATCAAAGTACACAAGATTATTTAACTGATACTTCTCACAAACATCCAGCATGTGCTGAGTTATAATTTTATAATTCAATACTGCGCGATCAGAAGTAGAAGTATGTCCATGCAATGAAACAATTTTAATTCCCAATGTCCGTAATCGTTCAATACTCTTACCTAAGATGTCTTTAGGAAATCCAAATCGCCCAAAACGAATACCACACTGAATTGTACTATTTCCATGTTCATCCGTTAGATTGATATTGATACGTAATCCCACTTTTACTTCCTCACGTGGATGCGTTTGCTTATAGTTACAAATCATATCCACTTCGTATTCACTATCTAAATTAATAATTGCTCCACGCTTTAATGCTTCTTCAAATATTGCTTTTCGTTTAATTGGACCATTAAAAATAATATTCTTAAATCCAAGTTTACATGCCATTTCATATTCCATTTCAGAAACCACTTCTGCAAAACATCCTTCTTGCAAAGCAAGCTGACATAAAGCTGGCACATAATTGGTTTTGAACGAATGCGCTAAAATTACTTTATCATACCTCTGCTTAAATGCATCTATAAAACTGTTTATATTTATTGAATATTGATTTTTATGTAGGATGTAAAAAGGTGTGCCATATTGATTGTCAATACCTATAAGGGTTTCATAATTAATTTTTTCCATTGAAATCTTCTATTGTTGCATTATTTGCTTGATTAATATCTTCTCTACACAAAACTTTTTTTATTGTCAAAAACAATATCTTTACATCTAAATAGATTGAGAGATGATCAACATACCAAACATCATATTCAAATTTCCTCGTCCAACTTATTGCATTTCGCCCATGACATTGTGCCCACCCCGTAATTCCCGGTCTAACCTCATGGCGGCGAGCCTGCTTTTCGGAATAAAGAGGAAGGTACTGGGGCAAGAGAGGACGGGGGCCGATGAGCGCCATATCACCTTTCAACACATTGATGA
>CAMQBR010000082.1 GCA_946999045.1 uncultured Prevotella sp. | reverse complement strand
ATTTATCTCTTACATTATCCTCTTTCTAGAGATGTTTTTCATCCATCTATGTTCTGTTTCAAACAAGAATTTAGCGGCTTAGAGGTCGAGGTTGGAAACATCCAGTTCGCCTGACATAAGCTGTGGCAACAGTGCGTCTCTTAGATTTGTAAGTTGAACAATTTCATCAATATTAAGTGCCATTTGCTTATACATTGAAGAGACAGCTTCATCCAGCGGATGCAAAACAGTAAAATCTTCAGGAAGCATAAGAGAATACTCAGGGAGTGCCTTCTTGCTGAGATGAAGAACTGTAGTGCCATTTACATATCCAAGGCAGTGAGTCTTAAACTGCTGTGTTTTTAGCATTGCGGCAATTAAAAACTTTGATATGTTTGGTTTGTCTGGAAGGACGCGGACAACATCCATCGAAAAAATGATGTCCTCATACCCCGAGAAGCTCAAAATAGGTTCGGCATTACCAATAACCTCTGCGTTCTGGGTAAGATCGGTATGTGCAACGAGTGTATCAAATAACTCTGCATGATGCTCTGGCTTTAATTTGCTTGACGGTACGATTTCTTTATAACCGTCCAATTTGAAGCCACCCTTACGGTCAAAGTTTTTGATGGTTGCCATAGCAACAGAGGATTCCTGAAGTTCGGTTCCTTTGTAAGAATAGCCACTAATAAACTTGGCAAATGACGATAACGGAGTCAACAACCAATCAGAAGGACAGATTCCTCCAAACGGCACATAATCATTTAGCCATGCATTGCAAATAATGCGTATTTGCTCTTCTAAATTCTTGTTTACCTCCTCATTGCATTTGATTTTATCGTCAAACATGGAGAGAACTTCCGCAATCCTTTTCTGCTCTCCAAGTGTTGGCAAATCTATTTTTATCGCCTTAACCGTATCTGACTTCAGGTTGTTTACGACTGACCCTGTTGCTATGGCCTTAAACTGGTTTTGAGCAAGATTGGAAGTAAGGAAATAATACAAGTACTCCTTGTCGAGTCTGCTCTCATCGCATCGTAATCTAAGCCAGCCGTCATGAATATACCCATCAATCAACGTGATAAATGCTCTTCCGAAACTCATTGAGTTAGAAAGGATAAGATCTCCCGCCTTCACCTCTCTTGTTTTCGGAATACCCGAAGGCTTTATTTTCTCATTGGCATGAGTAAAAAACTTATCTGTTTCTTTTACATCACCAATTTTGAGCCAGTTTACGCCATCTGATTCATCAGTTATGTAGTCGATTATGGGGCGCGGAGAACCTCCTCGCACAACCTCACAAATATTTCCAAGTTTTATATTTTCCCAATCTGTCATTATGTCACCGTCCTAACCTATATATTTTCTATGTGCCAATTTTACATTGCTTTGTTTTACCATCGCGTATTGCAGTGTAGTATCAATCCGCTTATGGCCAAGCAGCTGTTGCAGTTGTTCGATTGGCATACCTTTGTCAATAGCCATCGTAGCAAGTGTACGACGGAATTTATGCGGATGAATTTTCTCTATATTCAGTTTATTTCCAAGTTCTCGGAGTCTACATTCAACGCCGCCGATTTTCAGCCTCTCGTGCGGAGATCGGAGTGATACAAACAGTGCCGGGTTATCATCAGTACGTCTCTGCAAGTAGGTAAGTAGGTGAATCTTAGTTCGTGCGTCAAAGTACACCATTCGTTCCTTACTACCTTTACCGAACACCACACATTCTCGTTCTTCAAAGTTGATGTCATCTCTGTTAAGGAGAACCAGTTCTCCAACACGCATACCTGTTGAGGCAAGTATGTCTATAAGTGCCAGATCTCGTAGCTCTTCGCAACTATCGCGCATTTTTTCCAAGGCCTCGTCGGTATATGTCTCCTTGATGGTCAAAGCTGCTTTCACCTTATGGATACGGCGTGCTGGGCTCTTTAGAATATAATTTTCATCCTCCAACCAAGAGAAGAAGCTCGATAAAATTCTTCTAATATTATCCACAGTGACCTTGCTTGAGTTTTTCTCTTGCTGATATTCTGTCAGATATGTACGCAGGTCATCTGTTTCCATTTCTCGGACATTCTTTTTGATTTTTGTTGTCATCACTTCAATTGTTGCACGATAGTAAGTTAACGATTTTTCAGAGCATCCCTCGATCCGCTTTGCCGAGAGAAAATTATTCAGAAACTGTTCATTTGTGAGTCCCACATTGACTTCTTCCTCCGTCTCGCTTATTTGCTTGTGGAACAATGTATGTTCCAGCACTTCTTGCAGTTTTTCTAATTGCATATTATTTAGGTAGCCAAGCATACCCTGCATAACCTCATTGATTACTTTCTGTTTCATAGTCTATTTTCCCTTTCTATCGTAGAGGAAGACTACGGAGTGGCAATCCCTATTTTTAAACTCTTGCCACTCACAAGAGTTGTAGTTGTACATTAAACAAGAATTTAGAAGAGCAAGCACAATCGATCTTCAAATCATGGTTTATCGATGTACCTGAATCTTCTTCTTGGGAAACAGGCACTTTTAGCGACATTATTGATACCACGATTGCCGGTGACTGGGGAAAGGATTCTCCAATCGGTAACAATACCGAGATGGTTTATTGCATTCGTGGTGCTGACATCCCTGATGTCAAAAGTGGCAATAAAGGCCAAATGCCTACTCGATTTATTTTGCCAAAGAACTATGTTGCAAAGCATCTCGTCGCTGGCGACGTTGTTGTGGAAATTTCCGGAGGAAGTCCCACACAATCAACGGGAAGGATTGCATCAATTTCTCAGTCACTCCTTGATCGTTACAACAAGGGTATGGTTTGCACAAATTTCTGTAAAGCAATGAAACCTAAGTCTGGATATAGCATGTTTGTGTACTACTATTGGCAGTATCTGTATGACAAAAACGTCTTCTTCCTGTATGAAAACGGGACAACAGGCATTAAAAATCTTGATATCTCTGGTTTCATAGAAACAGAACCTATCATATTGCCGCCGGTAGAGCTTGTAGAAGAATTTGATGCATTTTGTCATTCCATTTTTGATGTCATATTTGCAAATGGACTCCAGAATGAAAAGCTTGCAAATATGCGAGATGCCCTACTTCCTAAACTTATGTCAGGCGAAGTAGACGTTTCAACCCTTGATCTCTAAGCCGCTAAATTCTTGTTTATGCTTTCATTAATCTCAATTTTATCATCAATTGTATTTAAGATATTTGCTATTTTAGCCTGAACCTCTATTGGTGGTACCGGTACAAGCATCTCTCTGAGATTAGTTTTATTAAATTTAGGTTGTGCACTTCCTGTAACAATAGACTTGAGCATGCTCTGACCAGTGTGCCCTCGAAGCCAATGAAAGTAAAAATCATCATTTTCTTTGAATTTTACCATCACCGAGTTAGGAGCTAAGCTCATCTTATATTTCAACTTTGGGCAACGAAATACCGTGCCTACATTTGCACCAACGTTAGAAATAATAATTTCACCGCCAAACAGCTTGCTTTTTAATAAAAATTCATATGCATGCGAATCAATAAATACAAAATTACCGTTGAATTCATTGTTATAATCAGCTAAACGAATAAGTACCGCCTCGTCAGGCTCATCCTTATATTTAACATTTTTAGCTAATGATGCAAAGCTTCCATTTGCAACATAATCTGTTACAATTTCAGTTACTTCTTTAATTGGTTTTACTTCCCATGATTCTGGAATAATACCAACCTCTGTGTCTTTATATTTCATACCCAATTGCCCCCAACTTCTTACGAATCTCGTCTTCAAGCTCATGAGAGCGTTCGAACATGCCGGAAAGTTCTGATGTTAGTCTGGTCATTTTCTCATCAAACGGTTCACCATCATCTTTCTGCTCTTCAATACCAACATAGCGTCCCGGAGTCAAAACGTAATCCTGCTTTGC
>CAMQBR010000081.1 GCA_946999045.1 uncultured Prevotella sp. | reverse complement strand
TGATCGTAGCCAGAGAGTGCATATTGCGCTACCACCTTATCGCCACCATTGCAGAAGGGCAAGCTGATGGTTTTGCGTCGAGAAGTTGCTCACTTTTTTTGCCGTAATCTGCCAAGCGAAAAGATTGTTCTCTATCTGCACTTGCAGAATATTACGACTCCACCCATTAGCAACTGCTTGCGTAATGTACCAATAACACTCGCCCAAAGGAAGCTTACTATTAAGCAGAATTGCATAACTCGCCCAGTTGGTGCGAACAATGGCAGAATACTTGAATATTTCCTCAATTTGGTAGATATTACAATAAATATAGGCACTATGTACGAATATACCAATAACGATGTTATAGGCACGGCATAATCGTGTTACATAGATTATCTCATTCAGCTTTATTCATTATAATTTCTAACATTTTACTTTGATGACGCACCATATCATCAACGTTCCATTCTAAACCAAAATCACGTTTCTTACCTTCACCTTTAATCCCATTATCGTAATTATCTTGACATATTTGTAGCATAATTCTAAATTTTAAGGAAGCAACACTTACAGGATTGGATTTGGTATCAAGATAGCGATTCTTTTTATCAATTGGATTCCAGTTAGAACCAGAACTATTTGCATCAGAACCTATCATAGCAAAATTACCAAAGCAGTTTATATCTTTCGTATGAATTGGTAAATCGTCTCCTGCTTTAGCTTGCGGATAATAATGTTCCAAGCTTTTTCTTGTTCGAGAGAAATAGAAGTTATTGAAAGGATCCAATTCAAAGTCACTACAGCCTAACGCTTCGAAAAAAACTTTTCTTTCACTGGAATCCTTCTTAATTTGATTACCACGAAGTTTGTCGACGTATTTTTTCCAAAGCTTATAATCTGTATAATTGAACACATACAGAGGAATATTGTAAGAACCGACAGGATAAATACTATTGAAATCTCGATTCACATTTTCTAACTCAATAACTAATTTTCCAGCTTTTAGAACCGTTCCATCGAAACTATTCGGTTTCGGCTGTTTGATGTCATTAAGTTTACTTGCATCTAAATACACGTCGAAAAAATATTTATCGGCCAACTTTCCCAGGAATTCCACATAATTATCAAGGTTCCTATCTTCAAAAAGATGAAGTAAGCAATAGAACAGATAGTTTTTTCGTTGTTTTGGGGTGAAAGCAACTTCAAACATGGATAGCAATTGAATCACCTCAAGTTGCTGTGTTTTCTTGTTTTCGTACAGATCCTTTAGATAGGCAGATCTGTTACTATCCTTATGGTAATATTGCAACTTCCATGGATTCTCAATAGCTTTATCTATATCATTCACATGATGTATTATATAGTTGTCAAGGATGTATTTAGCCTTTAGGAGATTGAAAGCAAATTCTTTAACGAATTCTGGCGTCAAATTTACCTTTTCAAACTCTTTAATCAGTTCTTTATCATCAAGTGTAAAACTTAACGGATTAAAATCGGTTTCATTTCTAAATCTCGTAATTTTTAGGACAATCAACAGGAAATTCGGAAAGTCTATTATTGGCTGGAAACGATCATTCTTATCATCTTCTTCCTTCTTCTCTGTCTTTTTTATAGGGACATTCAAAAGCTCTGAAATAGTTTTCATACCTAATGACGGAGTTGAGCTTGTATAAGAATTTGGGAATTCGTCGAATAAGTTTATGTCAAAACTTTCCATAGTTTCTCCAAACACACTTGTCATCTCTGGAAATTTCTGCTGTATGTATAAACTTATGTCACTACAAGCCTCCCATATACGACTAAACTTTTCCATTGATTCATCATTACCAATCAATTTCAATTGCTCACTGAGTTTAGCTTTGACGATTTCATGTTTTTCCAGCTGCTCTCCACGTGAATTCATGACCTCGAAATAGTGATTCAAATCCACATCCTTCGGGACACAATAATGGATGATATGTACCTTGTCCAATAAATAATCCTTGAAAGCTTGAATATCAGCAAGGTTGTCTCCAATTATGTCTTTGATTGCTTCTTTGGCATAATTGTAGCCTTGGAGAATACCCATGTCGTTTTCTTCACTAAACTTAGGCATTTTTTCGATTGTTGCTGCCGAAACTTTTCTTGCAGAATATGTCAGACGATTAGGAATTGGTTCATGACTTAAGGCTTTTAGGACAATATAGATTGTAGTCAGTCGTTGCTGGCCATCAATAACCTCAAAGATATTGTCATCTCGCTTGTATGTGACAAGGGTTCCAATATAATAAATCGGTTTCTTCAACGAATCATAAATATCTTTTATTAGGGTGTATATTTCTTCACGTTCCCATGCATAATTACGCTGATAGATAGGTATCTTATATAATACAGATGCCCCTCTGTTTGAAAAATATATGTCTTTTATAGAACATTCTTCAAGAATATGATTTAAGTCTTTCATTGCCTTCATTTTTTATAGAAACCATTTGTTTGGAAGAAATACAGATAGTTTTCATACACGCCATCTTTCCCATCTTTTAGATTCTTCAATGTATCACCATTGCCACTATACTCATTGCATTTCTGCGCCCAACCATCTTTAATGTCATCATTTGAAAGAGGATTAAGCTTGTCTGCCAAAGCACTCAGTAATGAAGTCGGTGTATCTTGTTTAGCAATCAGTTTATACATATTAAATGTGTTGATCTTTTCGCTCCACCCCATAATGTAGTTTTGTGCTGAAAGCCAACCGAGATTAGTATATTGTGCTCTCAAGGAATATGCCCAAATGAACGCGTATATGACAAATTGTTCAAACAGTTCAATATCATCTTTTGTCGGATATGTTTCTGGGCAGAATCTATCAACATAAAGTAGAACAGAGGTGTCAAACATCAGGCGTGTTATACCATTACCTATTCCTTTATTGAAATGCCGATCCAAGGTTTTTACTATTATGTTGTCGTTGATATAGAATCCCTCATACTTATTATTGTTCTGAATATCTTTTAGTATATTATAATAGTGCTTTGTATATTCAAAGAACGGTTTGCCAGCAATTATCGGTGTGTCTAATTGAAAGGCATTTACATTTCGAGACCCTGAAACAAAAGGCATTGCCGAAGAGTTGACCATATCTGCATAGCAATAGGCACTTTTATAGAATTGGGCATAAGGCGTTCTTGCTGAACGAGTAATACCTTTGAACATGTGAATGTTCTGTTCATTCAACACATTAGCCTTATTACCACTTACCCATTCTTTGATTCGATACAGATAATTGCCGAAGAAATCTGCCAAATCGCTTTGTGAAACCTGTTCCCAATCCTTTACTATTTTTTCTGTCTCATTCTCGCTAATGTCACTCATCTCGCGAAGATGGTATGCTTTCAATAAGTCATGAGGATAAAGAGCCTTACCGCGTGCATTTTGAGAGTCAAAGAACTGAAAAGCTTCAGACACATCCGTCGTTATCACTACAATCAACTCGCACTGATTCTTGATGTAGTCCTTAAGTCGTTCCATCTCTCGTTGGTGCTCTATTGCAGAATCACTCTCTTCTGATTTGATTCCAACCCTTCGATATAGTGCATTATAGTTGTTGGCAATGTTATGATTATTGTACTCATTATCATATAGCTTCTGTTGCAAAAATTCAATACCCACTTCTCCCAATGAAGTCAGAAGTAGTGAGAATGTTATGGTACGTTGCTGGCCATCGACAATATTATATTGTTCCTGCTCCTTTTCCTTTGTTTTGTGAAGGATAAGCGTACCTACTCTGTATCTTTCTTTATTACTATTCTTAGCATCAATAATGTCATCGAGCAATTGTATGGCATTCCGAGCTGTCCATTTGTATGGACGCTGATAAGGAGGCACACATAGTTTTACATCCTTGATGGGCTCCTCTCCATTCGTTATGGTTTTGCGAAGGAGCAAATTGCCTATAGTAGTTATTGATAATGTTAAACTATTCATACGCTGTTATTTATCTGTGTTTGCACATTGTAACCCTTACCATGATAAAAGGTCATTATTACAATTGAAACCTCATTTTATATGTTTTTGTCTACAATCTTACTCAATTCCTCCTCCACTTCTTCCACCGTAGGCAGAGCCGATTTTAGATTATCGGGAATAGCCTTTGACA
>CAMQBR010000080.1 GCA_946999045.1 uncultured Prevotella sp. | reverse complement strand
CTTTGTTTCTCAGGCACTTGGAGTTCTTACAAGTATTTATGCTGCGGAATTAAGGTGTAATTTGGACTATTGCTTAATAATTCAGGTAAGATTTCTTTGTAAGGAAATCCTGTTGCAAGGACTTCCGTAGGCGAGGATACAATGTAATCAAAACTGTTTCTGATCTCATATAAAACTTCTATTGATGACATAAAGCAAGCGTCAAATACCAAAAAATCATAATGAAAAGGACGCAGTCTCTCTGCTAACTCCCTAATATCCATTTCATAAGGCTCTTGGGGATCCTCTGTGGTTATATCAACTCCAAAGGAACGAGTTGATGAAGTTGAAGCACGTTTAGAATTTAAAATCTCTGATTTTGGGAGCCAAGCACTCCCATGAGACCAAAGTACAATACCTTTAATTTGCTCATTGGCTTTTCTTGAAAAGGCTATTGCGTCTTTTAAAGCACTTACAAAAACATCTGCACTTGACGAGTTTTGTTCTGGATAGGTTTTGATTATCTCGGAAACTATTAAATCTGTATTGTCTGCCTTTACTTTATATAGGCATGGGTGAGAGGTTTTGCGATTCTTTACCCTGTCTACATAAACATAAACCCCATTACTAATTTGATTTTCAGAAAAAAACCTCTCCATCTGATTGATGTTTTGTATTGCAAAGTAATCTAAGTCATTATCTGCAGCCATATAAACGAATATAGCGTTTTTCTCGGAAGGCCTAACTATGTCATCATCTTCAGAGCAACTCAATAATAGCACTGACAAAAGACAGCATAACATAAATTTAGTATGTATCATTCCTGTTAAAATATCTTAAAGGTGTCAATTCCCTTCATTCCCGAAGTTGTATTAATAAACCAAATCTGTCCGGAGTTCCTTACAAAAGACTCAGGTTGTATTTCTCCATAAAATTTTATGTCTAAACGAGCTAGACCTTTGTACTTTTGACATTTTAAATCATAGTCGTTGTAGTCTGCAAATAGGGTTTTGCCATAGCTATATTCTTCTTTGTAGAAATTCATTATTTCTCGAATAGTATACTGTGTAGGTTTAATGCCAATATTCTTAGCATAGGTACTTTCTATGGTTGTAAGCTCCCCATTCACACAATCTCCAATACTTAGCAAAATATAGTACTGGTTAATTTTAGAAAGTTCAGGCTTTAGTAAATATAAAACAGGAATACCTTCTGAATTAATAGGAGTTGGACTTTCTTTTACAACCTTGTTTTTATCTATCTCATTTAAATTGGTGAAATTATGGTACTCTTTTAAATCCGCAGGGTTATGGAACACAAGAGGCTGGTTACCGATTACGGCATACTCAAGGACGGTCGAAGACAAGTTCTTGATTGAAAGAAAATCTGCTCCGTTTTCTTGATAGTCTCTTTTCAAGGTAAGCTGGCTAAAAACGCTTTTCCCCGAATGTGTACCAACAATACTGTCATAGGCGACCAAGACGTTCTCTCCACCAATCACGCAAGGAGTAGAAAGCCTCTCTGTTTTAACTTCGTTTTGACCATTATTCCCCAATATACTATAATGCACTTCCACTTCTCCAGGAATATCATCTTTTGTGATTATTGCAATATAATTATGCCGAAGAATAGTTGTTTTGCGTACTCCTTCCTCTAAATCAACCTTTGTACATTGGGAAAACAATATCGTAAGAAAAAGCCAAACATACAATTGTAAAGAGATGAACTTCTTCATTTTGTTACATCTTTAAATTAATCCCAAACCATTAACCAAGGATTCCACCAATCAACCTTTGTATAGTTGCCGCCATTCTTCTTGTCTCCTGGCACGCCTACTTTTGCACCATTATCTATCTGAAGGAAATAATAGTTTCTCCATAACCAAGAACCAGTCTGTTTTGCACCATAAGCTAAAGTCCAATGTAATTGCCCACCAGAACCACACAATCTGATTGCAGGTTTCTTATAATGCTTTATTTGGTCATATGCAAAAAGATCTGCAAAGCACAGAGCTGGATTAATCCATATTTTCCCATTGGAAGCAATAGGCATTGTCCACCCCATTTCTCCTGGAGTCATCGGTCTTCCGAAAAGACGCAAAGCAAAGTTTAAATAACTTAACTCTCCAAATGAAGAAGCATTATTATAAAAGAAATCATATTTATCTTTGCCTTGATTCACATAAAGGATATATCCGCAAACCCAAGGACCACATGCACCACCTCTTCTGTAAGAATGCTTTCTGTCATCATACTTATCAATCCATTTTAAACTTTTATCGGTACGACTAAAGATTCTTCTAAACAATCGTCCAAAAAATTTACCTTCATTATTAAGTTCTTCATCGCTTGTCTCTAAGAGTTCTTGTTCATAAGCACTTAAAGTATTCCAATATGCTTTAGCTTCTTCTTCTGTTCTTGCTAATCTGACTTCCATAGAGTCTTTTAATGCCTCCACTGTCATATTTTTTCCATATTCGATCTCTTTATTAAGTTCTTCGTCTGCTACCACATAATCTGGTATTTTTTCAAAAGCACGTTGATCAGGTATTAATGTTGGAAGTATGTGAGTTTCCATGTGCTGGATAATCTCTTCACCTTCTAATTCTCTCATATTTTCCATGAGTACAGGAGTCCCATTATCAACTGATATAATTTGCTTGGGTGCTTTACCAGCCTTTGACCTGACTCCTACAAATTGTTCTCCTTTCCAATCCATAAAAATGGAAGGATTGGAAGCATTGGATTTTGTTAAGAACTCATTATAATCAAAAACGCTGGAGTATACTCCGTTTATGACACTACTGTTTTTTCGGTTGGCATTGACACGTATTGTGCCTATAGCATTGTTTTCCGAGTCAAATGCAATAAAATCATAAAATTTCGGACAAGATTCCAAATTGTATATTACTACAGGATTTGGTGCTAAATGATAGCCGTTCCATGCCATATCTTGGACAAATCCCGTTTCATTCATCTCTAACAAGGTAATTTTTCTCGCTAATTCAAAATCAAGAACTTTTTTATTTTGAGCTAATTCCTTTAATTCAACAGAGTCTGCATAAGGAATGTAAAGCTCTTGACGTTTGTGATTACTTTCTATTGAAGAACCTAATATCTCTGGAGAGAGGTCTTTGTTGTTGCACGCAAAAAGCAAAACCACACAAAAGGGAATTGATAATAGATCTATTTTATTCATAGTATGTGAATTGAATATTTATTGCTTTGGTAAATATAATAAAAGTTTATAATCCTTCCAAGAAACCGCAGTACGTTGTGTGGTAGATTAAAATACCTTACACATATTTAACTGTTTGATACATATTGCATATACAAAGCCGCTATTGGTTGCACAAGTTCTTCAAGCCTCTTCAAAAAAGAGTTAGCCCTTAATTCCGCAACACTATTATAAATTAAACTTTTTAAGTACCTGAGCAACAAAAAGTTGCTCAGGATTTTGTTATGTCAGAATTTTCACTTATCTTAGTGTTGCAAAAAACAAGAGAATCCGACGATAGACATGGCGAAGATACAAATAAAATCTGAGAGACTCACTCCTTTTTGGGGGATTATTTTCAATCATGGAGCAATCAGATATGGGCAAGACCTACTATTTCAATACGGCTGACACTCTCAATACTTTATTGCTCAATTGTATATTTGCATCTGGCCAACTGAAAGAGGGTGAGATGTATGATGTTGATTTCGAACATCAGTTCATAGAGACAGAGAAGTATGATGCAAAGCCTACATACAAGAAGTTCCTTGGTTATCGCCCTGGCGTGGCGGTTATTGGCGATTTGATAGTCGGTATAGAGAATAGCGATGGTAACACAAATGTTCGTTTCCATCAGAAGGACACGCTGAAGAGGTTCTTTGAGAGATTTGAACAGAATGGGCTCACTATCAATCGCTTCAGGGCTGATTGTGGATAATGTTCCGAGGAAATCGTGGAGGAAATAGAAAAACACTGCAAGTCCTTCTATATCCGTGCTAACCGCTGCAGTTCGATCTACAATGACACCTTTGCTCTCAAAGGCTGGAAAACAGAGGAAATCAATGGCATTGGGTTTGAATTGAACCCTATCCTTGTTGAGAAGTGGAAAGGTAAGGCATATCGACTTGTGATTCAAAGACAGAACGGATGGATGGTGTGCAGGATTTTTGAGAAGGAGAATACACATACCGTTGTATTCTGACTAACGACTATGATTCTTACGTAAGAGAAGTTGTCGAGTTTTATAACCTTTGTGGAGGAAAGGATCGTATCTTCGATGATATGAACAATGGTTTCGGGTGGGACAGATTGCCCAAATCCT
>CAMQBR010000079.1 GCA_946999045.1 uncultured Prevotella sp. | reverse complement strand
CACGGCACACTTACCATGCCCGAGCATCACTTCAACAGCAATCTTCGGGTTCTCATCCAGCTTGTAAGCCAGATCAACAATTGCTCCAGCAATACGATCCGCAATCTTGTCCGGGTGACTTGGGTTTACTTTTTCTATCATAATTTTTCTCCTAAATGTTTTTACGTGTAATAAGCAGGCGTTCCATTAAATCGTTTTGAGGTGAAACACCATCAAACTCAGTCGAACAGTTTTCTTTCACAATCTGGAAAATCTCATTCCAAAGCCTGACCGCCTGATTCATGTAGTTAATACCAATGTTGATAAAAGGCGATGGTATCGGTTTACCCGTGGTCGGATGCTTGGAAAGAAACCCAAGTTTACTGGTTACTTCCTCACATTGAATCCAACGAGCACAGCTCATCGCATACCGTTCAATAAGAGGAGATGGCACTTTACTGCTAACACCAATGTCTTTTAGCCACTTCCATGTTTCTTCAAAAATTTCTCTAGCCTGAAGCTGAGTACCGTCTTTTTGCGTGGCGGATAAAAACTCGTGAGGCTGAGGCATTTCAGCACCTTCAAGCTCCGGAATATCAAGAATGCTTAAAGGCCTGCCACCGGGGTTTCCTTCACTCGCTTTTTCAACAACCGCTTTCTTTTTACGCCCGGCACCCACGCGTCTGCCGCCACGACCGCCGATATTATTTGATTTTGTAGGCAAACTTTTCGCCTCCTTCCCACGTGAGTTTTAACTATTAAAAAATTTTTGTGTTTGATTTTGCCTATTACCCTTTTGAATTCGCTGTTTTTACGCAAAATACCCTGCGCCCGTTCCCCATGGGGTAGGCTCGTAGAGATTTAAACCCCCCTAGGGGGTGGGTTATTTGTTATGCCAGCGATCTCCACGCTTAGCGTGAATTTTAGAGTGACAGGATTTGCATAGAGAAATAAGATTATTCCTCTCATGCGTTCCGCCTTCAGCAATCGGTTTAATATGATGAACCTGCTCAACAGGAACAAGCATATGGTTCTTAAAGCAAAGCTCACAGAAAGGATGCTCTCTCACATAAGAATCTCTGACTTTCTGCCATGCTCTGCCGTAACGCTTGTGAGCATCATAAGGACGCTCGTATTTTTCGTATCGTCTGTTCTCTTGTTTTAAATGTTCCTCGCAAAACCTGCCGTCAGTTAGGTTCGGACAGCCTTGATAAGAACACGGTCTTTTAGGTTTTCTTGGCAAGACTCATCCTCCCTTCGGGAAGCTTACACTTGTGATACAATTGTTAAAATAAAATAGTTTACAGGTAGTTGTTATGAAAAAATGTAAAACCGTAGCAAATATCCTTTGGGCATTAGGCGTTTTCTCATTACTTTTAGTGATTTTAGAAGAAAGAAACATTACGCATTTTCTTCCCATATACTCAGTCCATAAGCCTACAACTACAGAGCAAATTAACCTATCCAATACGCTAACGCTATCCATTTGCTGTATAGGCTATCTTCTTTTAGGCATATCACTAGTTCTTAAAATCGTTACCGCTACATCAACAAAGAAACTGCCTCAAACTAACAAGCCAATATATATAAAGGTCATACTTATCTCATTAAAAGTAGTAGCAGTCATTTTCACACTGCTAATAATTGCCTTCTCCTTATTATTTGCTTTCTTTTCCTTCCTAATTTTAGTTGTTGATTTTAATACTCCGCAATAAGTAACTCGAAATAAGAAGGAGTTCACAGCATTAAAATGCTATGAACTCCTTCTGACTATAGAAATATGATAATTAGCTTGCCATAAACTCCGCATACATTTGACCTAATATCTTGGCTTCCGCCCTCGTAGGCAAAACATCAGTTTTAGCAGCTTGTTTCAAAAGGCCTTCCTTTACATTTTCTAACGGGGCAAAATCTATACGATCAGCTAATTTTGTGAAGGCACTAATGACATTATCTTTAGACGAATTAAATCGTTCTTGATAAAACATCTTAATTCGTTCACGCTTACTAAGCTGATATAGTTGTGATATAGATTTTGAAAACCTTGTATCACTATTATCTTTCTTCATGGAAGAAACAATGAGATAAGCATCTGCGTCTGCGAGTACATCGTCATAACCAAATCCTTGTCCATCAGTTTTACTACCCAAATGCTCCTTTAACCATTTCGATAAATCTTGATCTTTGGCAACCCTCCTATAATTTCCAAACATTTGTAGTAAATCTAACGACCATCCACCTAAATCACCTAAGCTGTAATCACCTTTATTTTCTGGTATTCCCCAGCAAATATAGCCTAAGGCAGTAGCAGCCATATGAGCAATATCTATAGTTGATACTTTGTCCTTAATAGAAGGCTGTTTTGAACATACAGCATGACATACAGACCGAGACTCCATATCGTTTTTGTCGATATTAGGTTCTGGAGTGTAAAGCCTCCACAATCCAAAGTATTTGTCACCCCAATATTCTGGTTTTCGCAGGTATTCAAGAATATATTGGCCAACCGCAAATCGATATGCAATCAATGGGTTAAAAATACCTTCAAACGCTTTCAAACACTCTTTTTCTGTTGTAGTCACCCATTTAATAAATTGAGTTTCGTCTTGCTGATATTTCTGAGATGATAGCACACTATTACAGGCTGGTATTTTCCCATTGTAAGCAACTTTGTCTAAGTCCCATTTACCGCCATATCCTGAGATTTCATGGAATTGATCATAGTTCCAGTTTTTAGGAATTGGGAATCCCAGATTGCCACTAAAACCAGTAGACATATCTGATACGAAACTAGAAACAGACAACCCTACATTAGATATCCTTGTACACACATTACGTGACGCATAAATGCCCACTGAGTAACGAGAATCAATAGTTTCATTAATACCTTTAAAATAAGGAATAATGTTACTATCAATCTGATAATCATAAATATCCATGTCTACCGCAAAATAGATTACTGTTGCTGGTACGCCTTTAGATAATGCTGCTTCACTAGCTTTCTTACCGTGTTCAAGACCTTTTTGATACGTAAAGTCGCTAAGGTTACGACCATTTTCTTGGAAAATAGGGAAATATTTCAAGCCTCCGTCAACAATACGTTTCAGCTCACCTTCACGGATTTCTTTAAACGAGCCACCTGTTAAATAACGTCCAACAATTTCATATCCATCACGTTTAAGAGTATTGAGTAATTCCGAAGTAATTTCAAAACGTGTGTCGCATGCTTTTGCTTTTCTGTCTGGATTGCCTTTACTAGTTAACAATGACATCCACGTGTTAACATCAAGTGCTCCGCTGACTGGAAGCTTATAGTCTTTCTGGAATTTGGTGAGTTGCTCAGCAAAATCATCATCCCAATTCTCATTTTGAAGACAATCATATCTAATACAATTAAGTACAGCTTTTGCTAACCACACCCACTTACCATAGGAAGAAGCGTTTTGCCTGCTAATAGTTTTCAAATTACGTCGTGTACCATGTCCAAAATTGCCCGTGGCATCATCAGGCGAATAACCCTCTAACGACTGTAAAATCTGAATAAGTGCAGTGTTCATTTCTCGACCATACAAGCCGTCACAAGGAATGATACCAGTATAATCCTTATAGGTTCGATTAACAGTTTGTTGAATAATTCTAACAACGCCAGTACCACCGTAACGATTTAGTAAAACAAACTGTTGCATAGAAAGAAGAGCTTTCATTACATCAATTGTGACTGTAGAATCACCACCAATACCCATATCATTCTTCAACTCTTTAACAGCACGCCCCGTTCCACTATAAAAGTGTTGCGTAATATTATTACTTGTCGAATAACCCTTACACCATAAAGCACCCTGAATAATAGAGTAAACATTACTTTTCGACTCATCACTATCATCTTGTTGTTTAACACCGTGCGGATAACGTTCGTTAAATTTCCGTGTTGTATCAGCACCAAAATTATTTGCTGTTGCTGTTATACCAAGCTCAATCTGCAAAGCACGAATAAGCCCATTAATTGTATCCCAACCAGTATTCCCATCAGTAATAACTGAACCAAACCCAGGCTTATCACCATAGGTTTTGTTTAACCATTGCTGTGTTTGCAATACCATCTGATCCATGTTGTGCCCTCCTTTTAGGCATGAAAAAAGCCCTGAAAGATTACTCTTTCAAGGCTTAGTATTTACAGTTTTTGCTAACTATATACTACCATATAGAAGGCTGTAACATCTCGTATCAGAGCGTACCAAACCGTACCATTTTTTCAGATTTGGATTAGATTATCTGGTAAAACTATGTGCTCTAACGCTTTCCCATGCCCTCTTATAATCGTCATTCTGCTAGCATGGAGTTCGTTACCAATATCCTCCCACGTCATGTTACTCATGTAGCGGTAGCGTAAAATCATCTGCTCATCCACGCTTTCAAGTTTAGAAATCACATCCA
>CAMQBR010000078.1 GCA_946999045.1 uncultured Prevotella sp. | reverse complement strand
ACACCTCAACATATAAAATTTTCTCACAAGAAAAAATACTGCGGAATTAAGGTATCATATCAACAGAACTTGTTGCAAGCCATCCACCACCATATGTCCCAATGATGCCACCTACAGCCCCGCCAATTAATGTTCCTGGAATTGCACCTACACCGCCAAACACACTCCCAATAGATGCTCCAAGCTTTAGACCTGCAGCAGCACCCGCCCAGCCACCTTCAACATCAGCTGTAGCTCAAACTGTATGATAGCCAATTTGACCCCCATCTTGTTTGTAACCATCATAAATAGCTATTCCATCTAAAGTTTTCCCCACGGGTCCTGTAAATTTAGTAATCCTTCTACCAATTGTGGTCAGTTTTGTTGCACTCACATATTGGTTTCCATAGAATCCACGCTGTCCTGCTGCATGGAAGTAGAGTTTTCCATTGCTGCTAATAGTAGAGTTACCACTGTTTCTCTTTAAAGATATTCCAACACAATCTGCAAAAGTGTTTATTCCTGCAGCGACAGCCAGAACATCTCCTTTTCCACCTTTCCTTGCCCCTATCACAAAAAAAACCATAAGTACCTGCTTGGTTTGTCACGACAGAAACTTTCAAGTGGGCGGTCCCCTCTCCATTATCATGCTGCGCATGATTCAAAGCTCCTATCATCATCCCCTGCATCGCTCCTTGCAGAAAATCACCTCCTGTGGCCCAGGCTACCACGCCGCCCATGACAGTTGTGGAAGCAATCATCAGTGCCGGATCCATGTTCACGCTCTGGGCGAAGGAGCCAATACCAGAGGACGCTGCGCCCGAGACGAAAGCACTGGCAAAGTTTCCGCCATCCAAAGCAGAAACCACTCCGCTGGCCAGGCCATGCGCACCGGCACGCAACAGCTCGTTTCCAAGACCGCTCACTCCGCCGAAGGCGGCACCGATGCCATAGCTTGCTGCCGATGACAACAGGCTCAATGCCCCAGCCTTCCAGACGCTTTTTCCCTCAAACGCCGCCTGCATCATACTGCTGGCCATATTAAATGCGGCAAAGGCTATGATGGCATCGTCAACACCAAAGAGGTTACCACTCGGATCAGTATACTTCAGTGGATTATTCAGGCAATAACTGTAGTGGTTGAAGTTCTATCTGTTGTCGGGCATCTGCACATAGTTGTCAGGACTGAAGAATCTGCCCAACACTGGGTCGTACAAGCGACCGTTCATATTAATAATGTCGAACTCATTCAACATCTCATGCCCTGTGTAGCCACGGTGCAACCCTATGGTGTTGAGGGTTACCGTCTGCCTGCCCCACGCATCGTAGGAGGCATCGAAAACCTTTGCACCATTTTCATCCGTAACGGATAGGATGCTCCCTAAATTGTCCGTGAAGGCAATATAATGTCTCACCCTGTCGTAATCTCTGATAATAATAGCCATGTATCTATCATTCCTCGTATCACGAATACCTAAGTACGCCAAAATCTGAGGCATCTTTGCCACATTGATGCTTGTACATTCCAAAAGACAGCCTAATGTGAATTTGATGACATACCCACAGGCCTGTACTCGAAGAAGCGATCATGGAAATCTTTCTTGGTTACAACCTGTCGGTCATAGAGTTTTCTCTCACGGATTTTATCTAATGTATAACGTTCAATTATCTGCTTTTTTATAGCATATATGTAACAGGTATCTTTAGTGTCAAAAAAGCATGGACATACAAACACAGTTGAGTCTGGCAATGCATAGAAACGTTTATCTAAGACTACTTTTTTGTTATTGATATATATATCGGTTGTGTCTGTAGGCCAAGTTGGAGGCATCAAATCAATCGAATCCTCGCACCAATATATTAAATCACCAGGAGAATCTGACTCTGAAAGTTCTATATAAAGAGTGTCATTAGAACTATTCCTTATGCCAAATAAGGTCACTGTGTCTATAACGCAGGAAGTGAACATATAGGTACAAAAAACAAGAAATACATTACCATACATGACGCATATCCCACCATGGATAATAATTGACAAAATCTTCATAATAATTCCTTTCATCTACAAAGTTTCCTTTTAAAAGTAATGCGTTAAAGCCTTAAATTCCATCATTCGCTAAAAACAAATCATTTAATGCACGTGACTGTCAAAGCTGATGAGAGCAACTAACAGCAGTAGTAACTTGGTAAATTTCAGAGAAATGCTATTTATTCTCAGAGACCTTGTTATTTAGAACTATTAACTTCTATAATCTTATTGCTGTATTGTAATTCATCATTTGCAGTTACCACTTTTATGTCATAAAGTTTGTGTTTGCCTATATCAGCCCATGCATATTTTCTTGCATTGCTTAATTTGATTATGAATAGGTACCCTGTATGATTGCGATTAAACAATGACGAATATGTCGTTCTGCCAATAGAGTCTGGTAAAATGAGGTTTCCATGAATATTCAAATACCCAGACTCGTCAATACTGGTAAAACTAGAAAATGCAGTGTCATTACTCGCTTCTAAAAAAAACATCAACATTGTCAAAGCAATTATATAAAGATCCACCTATAATCAATGTGTCGCGCGTGCAATTTTTAACTTTTATGGAATGTACCGTGTCAAATCTAGGGATGCAAGATGACAGCATCTGACATATTAAGAATGTAGACGCTATTGTTATTTGTGAAACTAATTTTATTTTTAACATAGGAGAATCTTTTTGACAGTGAAGCACTGCATAAACCTTTGCAACATCTCATCCATAACGGATAGGATGCTGCCCAAATTGTCCGTGAAGGCAAGATAAGTTTTCACCATGCCGTCTTCCTTAATGACGATGGTGTTGCCGTCGAGATAATAGAACTCGCGTGTTATGCCGTTTTCCATGATCTTTTCGTATTCCCCGGCATAGACCGTTGTTCTTACATCCGTACCGTTGTGCGACAATTCGGAATACCACCGTTCCCGGTCCGGGCCATAGCCGAAGTCCATTCTCTGGTTCTTGCCCGCATCCTCGATGAGGTGTATCTTGCCCAAGTCTTTGAAAGAAGTGGTCAGCGCATCGCCCGGTATCTTCCCATCAGTGTTTTCCACCTCTGTCACAGCATGTGGCCGGAGGTGCTCATCGTAAGAGAAACCGCCCACACCGGTCTTGAAGAGAACGTTTCCGTATGTTCCGTCCTCATAAAGGATAAAAGGATTATACCTGCAAGCGTCAACATGCCACCATTGCTAATGACGGAATACCCCCTACAGGTGCAGACTTAGTGCTATCATTAGCCAAGGAATAGTAACCTTTTATGTTCACTTTTGTACCTATCCCTGTATTCGTATTTGCTCGAAAACCATTGTATACAAGAGTCTTCTCGTACCGATTAGGGAAGAAACTCAAGCAACTCGTTAAAGTTACAGATACCATAATTGCAGTAAAAATATATTTTCTCATAATGATATAAAAGTTATATCTATCCAAGAATTGGATAAGGCCAAAAAAATAACTTTAAAGTATTCATTTTTTGTATTCGAATAAACGGTTATGGAAGTTCTTCTTGGTTACAGTCCGTCTGTCATAGAGCTTTTTTGCACGGATTTCATCCATTGAATATTTTTTTGCAATATTCCACTTAATGGTATAAAGGTAACAAGTGTCATAGTGACTATATATATAGGGGTCAATATAGATAGTTGAATCTGGTAACGCAAAACTGCCGATGATAGCTTTATTAAATGCAATATCTACCTCGTCTGTATCATTCGGCGAAGCGACATCCGCAGCTTGCTTACCCCAAAATTGCCAGTTAACAAGAGTGTCTACCTCCGATAACTCTATTAATAAGGTGTCTTTTGTACAGTTCTTTATATAGAGGGTGGTTTTTCTGTCCATAATACAAGAACTAAATATATCTAAAATCAATAACATCAAAACTATTTTTACCACTATCGATATTTTTTTCATGTGCAATATATTAAAAAAGTTATCTGTCAGAAAGGTAATAAAGATTTCTTGAATAAGAACGATCTACTAACATTTTTTGATGGATAATAAAAATCCAAATGACCTTTAATCTTTATTTCCATTCCAAACCATCTTTCTCCGAAGTATTGCTTTGAAAGATAGTTTGCCCATGTTTCAGTCCAATATTCATCATTCGCTAAAAACAAATCAATTTTCACTACTGATTTTATATCTGCTGAATGTCTTCCATACAATCAACAGAAGGGATATGATGAATTTTGGAATTATCAACCTTCCACAAATCCAACTCATAAAGCATACCCTTCAAATCTACTAAAAGATATGCTGCGACTTCAATATTATCTGTGTCATAAAATTTACAACAAGAGATTACGCGACTTCGTTTTCGAGTATATTCTTGCATATAGTCTCTTAAAAGTCCGATACTACCTATTATCTCCTTTGTGAGAGGATAGGCTGCAATATGATCTTTCCAATTACTTTCCAAGTGATAATTAGCTTTATTGGCCAAGAACGCAATGAGAGCCATTTCCTCAGGAGTTACTTTTCTGCTATTCTCCATGAATTCTTCCTATATTATAAATGTATTTACCATATATTCGTTTTCTTCATAATACTGTTTTCTTGACGGTACCGATATTGAAACGGTGTTAAAACAGTTAATTTCTACAGTTATTTTTTCTTTGGTCTCCTCAATACTATTCTCA
>CAMQBR010000077.1 GCA_946999045.1 uncultured Prevotella sp. | reverse complement strand
ATGCGCAAACGGAAGCACACAACAGGAGCATAAAAGTAAGAAATCTTGTTTTCATGAATAAAATAATATGATTTTTACAGGTTATCTATCACGCTCAAAACATAAACAAGACTGGAAAAGGAGTGCGTACTCCTTATTTAGTACGCTTCACCACATAGTCGATATAAGCTTGCAAAGCCGTCTTAATATCGGCATCCGTCACATGCTTGTCTATATATGCCAATGCTTGTTGGTGCAATTCGCCCATGCGTTGCTCTGCATATTCAATGCCCCCCTGCTGCTTGGTGAAAGCTACCAATTGTGCGATTTCATCGGATGTTACCGTGTTGTCCTTCACCTTATGTGCCAATTGGAGCATGGCGGCATCGTGCGTAGAATTTAAGGCATAAATAACAGGGAGAGTAAGTTTCCCCTCTGCCATGTCATTGCCAGTGGGCTTACCAATCTCTTTCGATTCAAAATAATCGAAAATATCATCGCGAATCTGGAAGATAATACCCAAATTTTGCCCAAACTTGCGAGCCGCTTCAATCTCTTTTGGTGATGCTTCGGCAGCTTGTGCACCTATCACAGCACACGATTCAAACAAAGCTGCAGTCTTTTGTTTGATTACTTCATAGTACACCTTTTCTGAAATATTTTCATTTTGAATATTACTCAACTGCAAAATTTCACCATTAGAAAGGGTTCTTCCCAACTCTGCTAAGTTACGAATAATGCCATGAGAATGAGTATAAGCAACATGTAAAAGGGCTGTTGACAAAATATAATCGCCTACTAACACAGCAACTTTGTTATCGTACATGGCATTTACCGATGCTTGTCCGCGTCGTTCGCCACTTTCATCCACTACATCATCGTGTACAAGACTGGCAGTATGCAGCAATTCCAACCCCACTGCAGCGTGTTGAGCTACATCTGTTACGCCTCCAAAGTTCTTGGCTAACAATAAAATAAGCATGGGACGCATTCGTTTACCTGTACGTTGACGAATGTAATAGAGAGCCTTTTCCAAGAGTCCATCGGTATGCGACAACGATTCGGCAAATAAGTTATTAAAATCGTTGAGCTCGTTAACTATGGGTTGTTGTATGAGCGATAAATAATCCATGCTTCGTAAATTTGTTACAAAAATACGGAATAAATCCCTATTTGTCGCTTATTTTGCGTAATTTAGCATAAAAATCTTACATTTATAGGCAAATAATACAAATAAAAATATGGATAAACTGTTTCTCATTGACGCTTACGCTCTGATATATAGATCGTACTATGCGTTTATCAACAACCCTAGAATTAACTCAAAGGGACTTAACACATCTGCCATTATGGGCTTTTGTAACACTCTGCACGAGGTTATTACCAAACAGAATCCTACTCACTTAGGAGTAGCATTCGACCATGGATTAACGTTTAGAAACGATACTTTTCCAGAATACAAAGCGCAACGAGAAGCTACCCCCGAAGATATAAAGCTGTCGATACCTATCATTAAAGATATTCTGCACGGCTATGGTATACCTTGTTTGCAAGTAGATGGCTTTGAAGCTGATGATGTGATAGGTACTCTCTCAATGAAATCGAGCAAAATGGGCATTGATACCTATATGTTAACTCCAGACAAAGACTATGGACAGTTGGTGGGTAAACATGTTTGGATGTATCGACCAAGACATGGAGGTGGATACGAAACACTCGGTGAGGAAGAGATTTGTGCCAAATACAGCATCGACTCTCCGTTGCAAGTCATTGATATTTTAGCCCTCATGGGCGACACTGCCGACAATTTTCCTGGCTGTCCTGGTGTTGGAGAGAAAACGGCTTCTAAGCTTATCAACCAATTTGATAGCGTTGAAGAGATGTTATCTCGAACGAAAGAGATAAAAGGTAAATTGCGAGAGAAGGTAGAAAATGCCGTTGACGATATTAAAATATCTAAATTTTTAGCAACCATCAGAACAGATGTCCCTATTGACTTAAATTTGGATGAACTGAAATTAAAAGAGCCAAACGAAACTGAACTCACAAAAATCTTCACCGAATTAGAATTTAAGCGCCTTATTAGCCGCTATCTAAATAAACCTAAAAATAACGCAAAAAATAACAATTCACAACTCAGTCTCTTTGCAGTTTCTACGCCCATCGGTCAAAGCGTTTCAAAAAATGAGACTTATGAAAGCATTAAAACTGCACAAAGCGAATATAAACTCATTGAAAATCAAGAAGAATTGTATAAACTTTGTGACTTTTTCTTAACAAATAAAATTTTAAGTTTAGATACCGAAACTACTTCATCCAATGCAATGAAGGCAGAATTGGTAGGTTTGAGCTTTGCTGTTGAACCTAAAAAGGCATTTTATGTACCAATTCCTTCAAACCGTGAAGAAGCAAGAAAAATTGTTAATATATTCAAACCAATATACGAAAATGAAGAAATTGTAAAGATTGGGCAAAACATCAAGTACGATATAGAGGTACTGCATCATTATGGTATCGAACTAAAAGGACAAATTTTCGACACGATGATAGCTCATTATTTGTTGCAACCCGAACTTCGTCACAACATGGATGATATGGCAGAAACATATCTTCACTATAAAACCATACACATTGACGAACTAATTGGTCCCAAAGGAAAGAAGCAAAAAAATATGTGCGATCTCTCCCCTACCTATGTTTACGAGTATGCTTGTGAAGATGCAGACATCACATTACAGCTAAAAAACAAACTTGAGCCTTTGCTCAAGGAGTTTAATGTAGAGCAACTTTTCTATGACATAGAAATGCCTTTGGTTCGTGTATTGGCTGAAATGGAACTCAATGGGGTTTGCATTGATACAAAATCGCTGCAAGAAACATCAAATATTTTAACTAATAAAATGCTTGTTATCGAACAAGAAATACACCATATAGCTGGCGAAGATTTTAATGTTTCATCCCCTAAGCAGGTTGGCGATATTCTCTTTGAGAAGATGAAGATTGCCGAGAAGCCTAAAAAGACAAAAACAGGACAATTTGTTACCAGCGAAGAAGAACTGCAAAAATATGCCAACAAGAGTAAAATTGTAGCTAAAATATTAGAATATAGAGGATTAAGGAAGCTATTAAGCACCTATATTGATGCACTTCCTAAACTGATTAATCCTCATACAGGACACATACACACCTCATTTAATCAGACGGTAACAGCCACAGGTAGACTCTCTTCAAGCGACCCTAACTTACAAAATATCCCTGTTAGAGGCGAAGAAGGAAAAGAAATTCGTAAGTGCTTTATTCCAGAAGAAGGTTGTTTGTTCTTCTCTGCCGATTATAGTCAGATAGAATTACGTGTCATGGCACATCTCAGTGGAGATAAACACATGATAGAAGCCTTCCAAAAAGGACATGATATACATGCTGCCACCGCTGCCAAGATATATAATAAGGAGATGAGCGAGGTTACAAGAGACGAACGAACCAAAGCCAAACGTGCTAATTTTGGCATTATTTATGGCATAACCGTGTTTGGTTTATCTGAGCGTTTAGGCATTGATAGGCAAGAAGCCAAACAGTTAATAGAGGGTTACTTCACTACCTTTCCGCAAGTTAAGCAATATATGGAGCAAGCTAAGCAAACAGTTAGAGAGAAAGGTTATGCCGAAACATTCTTCCACCGTCGTCGTTATCTTCCTGATATTAATAGTCATAACAGTACCGTTCGAGGCTTTGCAGAACGCAATGCCATCAATGCACCCATACAAGGCTCTGCTGCTGACATTATTAAAGTGGCAATGGTACACATCTATGAGCGATTTAAAAAGGAGCATATCAAATCTAAAATGATTCTTCAGGTACACGATGAACTCAACTTTAGTGTATTCCCCGAAGAAAAAGAGCAAGTAGAGCGCATTGTTCTTGAAGAGATGCAGAACGCTTATCAACTCAAAGTTCCTCTCGTAGCCGACGCTGGCTGGGGACACAACTGGTTGGAAGCACATTAAGAAACACATCATATAAAAACAAAGAAGAACAACGCTATATGAAAATTATCCATATTGCACAACTCATTGAAGACCCCATTCGCCTACTTGACAGTGTGGCGGACAATGGCGATTCCTTACTCATTCACCGTCCGAAAGACAAAAGTGTGGTGATACTCTCCATGGAAGAATACAACCAACTGAAAGCCTGTGAATATCTGGCTAAAAAGAACGAACCGCCAAAGGATAACCCTTAAAATTATTCTTGTACTGAGATAGGGTCATTGCGCACACACTTCAAGTGCCTAACTCCTTAGCTTCTATCATTTTACAGCGTGAACGTAAACCTATCACCCCATTGACTTCACAGATTCAAGTCAATGGGGTTATTTTTATATCTACAAACAGTCAACTTCAAAATTTGCGACAATCATCCTGCAAATCAAATCTATAAGGAGTTTGACACTCACCAGAAGAAGGCTCTACATATACCCCATTCACCTTCAAAGGCTCAGAATGCACGGCATCAGCTATCATGGCAGCTGACCCACCCAAGATTCTAGCTGCGAACTTGAGTGCCAGCAACACAGCATTGATGATGCTGCCGGCAATGGTGAAACGGTAAATGGATTGTTCTCACTGACGGTTGGAAACGGATTTTTCCATCAATTTTTTGAGATTAAAGGGTTGCAGCTGCAAATATAGTGATTTTTAACTACACGCTGTGTACACCTTTAGAATATCTGCA
>CAMQBR010000076.1 GCA_946999045.1 uncultured Prevotella sp. | reverse complement strand
GTTTTAATTTGCAATCATTAGAAGCTAACGAAACACGGTACGTTATCCACCTAACACATACCTACATCAACAAGTCTGTGGCGTGTGCATAAATCATTTACCCCACACGCAATGAAGGGCGATTCTATAAATTACACCATCGTAAAAGTTTTTTGTCACTTATGCCAAAAAAAGGCGTCAATAATGACGCCTCTCCATATTAGGAACACACTATCACCGTGCATCCGCTTTATGCCCCAAGTGTTTACCAAAGGTCCAAACGTTCACTCTTTGGGATAAACATCTTATCGGTTGGCTTTACATTGAACGCTTTGTACCAAGCATCGATATGAGGTAAAGCTCCATTAACGCGCCACTCACCCAAAGCATGAGGATCTTGTTTTACGCGGTTACGAATTTCTTTCTCCGTAATGTTCTGCCCCCAGACACCAGCGTATGCCAAGAAGAAACGTTGATCGGGTGTGAAACCATCTTTCGTCTTCAAAGGATGATGAGCTGTAGCATTTTTATAAGCTAAGAAACTAACCTGCAATCCTCCGTGGTCGGCTAAGTTCTCACCTAAAGTAAATCTACCATTAGCTTTTAAATCAGGTAACACATTGATGTTAGAGAAGAAATCGGCATACAAGTTAGCACGCTTCTCAAATCCCTTTGCATCGTTAGCCGTCCACCAATCTTTCATATTTCCATCGGCATCATACTGGCGGCCTTGGTCATCAAAGCCATGCGTCATTTCATGTCCTATTACAACGCCAATAGCCCCATAGTTGAAAGCCTCATCTGCTTTTGGATCAAAGAAAGGATATTGCAGAATACCAGCTGGGAAACAAATCTCATTGGTTGTAGGATTATAATAAGCATTCACCGTTTGTGGAGTCATAAGCCACTCATCACGGTTTACAGGTTTACCTGCACGTTCGTTGATATGATTGTTAAAAGCAAACTCACGACAAGCCAATACATTCTCATAAAAAGATTTTGAAGGATCAATTGTCAACTTAGAATAATCACGCCACTTATTGGGATAGCCTATCTTTACATAAAACTTATCCAACTTTTTATGAGCCTGTGCCTTAGTTGTATCGCTCATCCATGTTTGTGCATCAATGCGTTCGCCCAAAGCTATTTGCAAGTTGTGCACCAACTTCTCCATCATTTTTTTAGAACTCTCTGGAAAATAACGTTGTACATACATTTTTCCCAAAGCCTCTCCCATTTGAGCTTGCACCTGATTAGTGGCACGTTTCCACAAAGGATAATCTTCCCTTCTGCCACTCATGGTCTTACCAAAAAACTCAAAGTTAGCCTCTCTGATTTCATCTGTAAGATAACTTGCTGATGACATAATCACATCCCACTCCATCAATGCGCGCAGATCATCGGCAGTGGCAGCGGCAGACAGCTTGTCATATCCCGCCATGAAGGATGGTTGTCCGACAACCAACGTCTGGATATACTCACTCTTCACACCCTCCGCATTAGCCATGCCTTCGAGGTTGATGTTGGGATAATTGGCCTTGAACCCTTTCAAGGTCATCTTGTTGTAGTTGGCTTGTGGGTCGCGAAGCTCTGTCATGCTCTTTGAGATAAGCGCAATGGCGGTTTCTGTTTTGAAGATAATGTCTGCCCTTGTCTCAGCTTGTTGCTTGTTAAAACCATAAAGCTGAAACATACGAGCAATATGCTTCTTGTACGCATTACGAATAGCTACCGTAGCAGGATCATTATTGACGTAATAATCTTTTTGTCCCAAAGTTAATCCACCCTGACCAATGTTCAAGATGTTCATTGTTGCATTTTTTTCATCGGCAGCAAAATAAGCACTATAAGCAACGCCATAACCCTCTTTGGCATATTTCAGTTGCAACTGCTTCACAGCATCCTTGGTCTTTGCAGCTTCTATTTCATCCAGCAAAGATTTTACGGGAGCAATACCCTCTTTGTTTCTACGGTTCATATCCAACGCCAATTTATAAAAGTCGGATAATTTTTGCTGCAAAGTACCTTTTTTATAATGTTTTTTTTGCAGCTCACTCAAGATAGTATTAATACGTTTGTTGTTGTCTTCTGCCAACTGGTCAAAGCTACCATAACGCGAATAAGCAGCGGGCAACGGATTATTCTTTTGCCAACCGCCTGTTGCAAACTGATAAAAATCATCAGCAGGACGTACAGACTTGTCAAAGTTTGCTTCAACAAGTCCCGTCTTTGATTGTGCCATTCCCATTAAGGGTGCCACCATCAACATCATCATCGGAAATAATTGTTTCATACGGTTATTATATAAATTTTAAATATGAAATAGCTGGATGAATATAGCGAACAAAGGCTCTTTTTCTCGTTAAGGTTGGTTATATATAAGTGAAACCTACCTTTCCATTTTCTCACTCAGCTCCATCCATCTCTCATTTTCTGCATCTAATGCACGCTGTGTTGTAGTATACTCTGTAACGAGTTCCATATCAGATGCATTCTCTGGTTTGCAAAGCAATTTGTTCAGTTCTGCAATACGCTTTTCCATTTTTTCAATCTTTGCTTCGCTCTCCTCAATGCTACGCTTCAACTTACGCAACTTCTTTTGCTGTGCTTTACGTTGCTGATAATCTTCAGCACCACTTTTTTCTGTTTTGACAGAAGATGTAGATGAAGTATCAGATAAAGCAGAAGCACTGTTATGCAACATTGCATCAATACTATGCTGAGCTACATCGCCTATCATAGTCTGCGCATGACTGTGGATAAAATCGTAAATACCACCTAAGTGCTCTTTTACGATACCACCACCAAACTCATATACCTTTTCTACCAAGCCATCAAGGAAGTCGCGGTCGTGGCTCACCAGTATCACCGTTCCATCGAAAGCCTTAATGGCTTCTTTCAAGACATCTTTCGATACTAAATCCAAATGGTTGGTAGGCTCATCAAGTATCAGCAAATTTACAGGTTGCAGTAACAATCTAATCATTGCTAACCGGCTGCGTTCACCACCCGATAGTACCTTTACTTTCTTTTCTGATGTCTCACCACCAAACATAAAAGCACCCAAGAGGTCGTTTATTTTCAGCCGCATATCCCCCGTTGCCACACGGTCTATCGTGTCATAGATAGTAATATTCTCATCTAACAGTTGGGCCTGGTTCTGTGCGAAATACCCTATCTGCACATTATGCCCTATTTTGAGCGTACCCATAAAAGGAATTTCGCCCATGATACACTTTACCAAAGTAGATTTTCCTTCACCATTCTTACCAACAAAGGCAACCTTCTCACCTCGTTTAATGGTAAACGTTACATCGTGAAAAACAGTGTGTGAGCCATAGTCTTTGCTAACGTTATCGCAGATGATAGGATAATCGCCACTGCGCAAACAGGGTGGAAACTTCAAGCGCATACGTTTGTTGTCTACCTCATCTACCTCTATAGGTTCTATCTTTTCCAGCTGTCTGATACGTTGCTGTACCTGCACCGCCTTGGATGCCTGGTATCTAAATCTATCTATGAAGGCTTTGGTATCGGCTATTTCTTTTTGTTGATTTTCGTAAGCACGCAATTGCTGTTCTCTTCGCTCAGAGCGCAAGGTGATATATTGGTTGTATTTTACCTTGTAGTCTTCTATATGTGAGCATGTTATCTCTAATGTTCTATTGGTTACATTATTAATAAATGCACGGTCATGGCTCACCAATACTACTGCCTTAGCCGATTGTAACAAGAATTGTTCTAACCATTGAATAGATTCTATATCCAAATGGTTGGTTGGCTCGTCTAACAACAACACATCTGGACGCTGTAACAAAATCTTAGCCAGCTCAATACGCATACGCCAACCACCAGAGAACTCTGACGTAAAACGTCCAAAGTCGGATACACTAAAGCCCAAACCTATAAGGGTTCGTTCTAATTCTGCCTCGTAGTTCTCGCCTCCCATCATCATATACCGATCATGTTCTTGCGTAAAACGCTCTACAAGAGATAGATACTCATCGCTCTCATAATCGGTTCGCATTGCCATTTCGTTTTGCATCTGCTTCAATTTTTCTTTTATCTTTAAATGAGAAGCAAAGGCTTTTCTGGCTTCTTCCTTTACCGTTGTATCGTCCGACAGCTTCATTACCTGCGGCAGATAACCGATAGTAGTATCATTAGGTACTGATACGATACCCGATGTAGGCTGTAGCTTGCCCGTTAATATCTTGAGAAGTGTAGACTTGCCTGCTCCGTTTTTTCCCACCAACGCCACTCTGTCTCTGTCGTTGATAACAAAACTCACATGACTAAACAGGGGTTTCACACCAAACTCTACACTCAAATTTTCTACTGAAATCATTTAGTCTTGTCTGTTCTTAAATAGCTATTTTAATGAAACACAACTGCAAACTTACAGTTTTTTTTTGAATTAGACAATAACTTTTACTTTGAACTTTGAGCTTTATGAAATGTAAGTTAGCTTGGCCATGTAGCTCACTACACTTCTTTACTCATTTTCAAAATAATCGTGAACGCTACCCTCAAGCCCTAACTCGTGCTGAAATTTGGTTGGCTGGCAATGCTATTGTACAACTCTTGCGTATGTCCTACAGCAAACGGCATATCAGGCATATCAGCAAATTGCACCAAAAGCAATAATATCTTTTTCTTTCCATAGCAAAAACTCCTATTATAAAAATGTTTTAGCATGGTTCTATAACGAATCATGTGGGTAATCAAGTTTGAATAGGCTTCGAAAAGCAGTGTAAATCCACTATTTTTACGTGCCCATGGAACATCTACCATGACTGTTTTGTGTTCAACTGTTTTGACACGGGGAACGCTGTCATGGAGAAAATAAAAATGTTCAAAGAAATTCAAATGATGCCAAACCTTATCCATTGTATCATAGGCTGTGTACTCGTTCTCGCCAATTCTAAAACGAGTACCACGATTGAAGCTCAATCAAATATGAAACTCTTTGTTGGAGTGTTTACCAGCTA
>CAMQBR010000075.1 GCA_946999045.1 uncultured Prevotella sp. | reverse complement strand
AAGGTATTGCCCAAAGAGGAAAATGCTCCATGGGTTGGTTCTTCGGTTTCAAATTACATTTGATTTGCAATGAGAAAGGAGAACTTCTCAATTTTATGATAACTCCGGGAGATGTTGATGACCATAAGCCTTTGGAGTACAAAGCATTCATAGGTTTTATATATGGTAAGCTGGTCGGTGATAAGGGATACATAAGCAAGAACCTCTTCCAAAGGCTGTTCGTGGATGGAATACAACTTATTACCAAGCTGAAAAGCAACATGAAAGGAGCTTTGATGAGCGTTTCTGACAGACTCTTACTCAGAAAAAGAGCCATTATAGAAACTGTGAATGATGAGCTTAAGAATATTGCACAGGTGGAGCACTCTAGACATAGATGCTTTGACAATTTCATCGTCAATTTATTAGGCGCTATTGCAGCCTATTGCCTGTTCCCCAAAAAGCCGTGTATCAATGTACAAAGGACTATTGATACACCGCTAATTCCAATTAGAAGTGCAAAGTTTGCGGTGTAGAAAAAACATGAAAAACACCGCAGAGGTTTGCCTTGCGGCCGGGGGTGCGAAGCCCCCGAAGAGCACTGGCGGATTGCTTAAGCAATACAAAAAAGAGGAGAACTTTTGTTCCCCTCGATAAGATTAATTAATTTTGTGTTGTTATGTACAAGCAATTAACCTCGGAGCAAAGATACTCAATAAGCGTGTTACTCCAAAAGAATTTCTCAAATAATTATATTGCTGGAGCTATCGGCGTGGACGTGAGTACTGTATCACGTGAGCAGCAGCGTAATTCCAATACTAAGGGAGTATATGACCCTCATGCGGCCATGCTGAAGGCCAAGCGGCGTAAAGCTCGGAATCCTGGTAACCGTAGCATACCGCCTTATGTGCGTAGCCGCGTCTTCGAGCTGATCCGTACGGAACAATGGTCACCCGAGTAGGTATCCAGATGGCTTGAGAGGGAAGAAGGCATCAAGGTATCAAAATCTACCATATACAACTGGATAGGAGCACTCTCTCCGCATACCAAGAATAATGTCAGAAAATACCTCAGGCGTGGAGGAAAACGAACACAGAAGGCTGTCAAGAATGTTAAGTCCCCTATTCCCAATCGGACATCCATTGAGCAAAGACCTGAGGATGCCAACGGACAGATCATGGGCGATTGGGAAATGGACACCATCGTGGGAAAGGACGGCAAAGGTGCCATCGTGACGTTGGTGGAAAGGAAAAGTAGCTTTGTGCTTATGGAAAAGCTCGATACGGAAAAGCAAGCCGTACCACTGGCACACACCGTTGTCAACTTACTCAAAGAACTACCCGTTCCCATTAGGACGATAACCACCGATAACGGATCGGAATTTGCCGCCCACGAGATAATCGCCAGAGAATTAGGGACGGTTGTTTATTTTGCCCATCCGTATTGTTCCTGGGAAAAGGGAGCTATAGAAAACATGAACGGACTTATCAGACAATATATACCCAAGAAAACAGATTTCAGGGGAATATCAAAAAAAATACATCAAGGAGATAATGGAAAAATTAAATAACAGACCTAGAAAGAAAAATGGATTTATAAAGCCGAGAGATATGATTAAGACAAAAATAGTATAACTTTGCACTTGCTTATGGAATCCGCCCATAGAGTAGGCTAACTTAAATTATTTCAATTTATGAAAAAATTTAATCAGTTGAAATCTGTTCTGACAGACGAATTCTCTGTTCTGAACAAGGAGTCATTAATGCTTGTTCTAGGAGGTCAAGCTCACACTGTAGCAGCACAAGGTTCTTGTGGTTCTTCAAGAAGTCGCCAAAGCTGTGACAATACAGCTGTGTGCAATTGCATGTGTCCTATTATTAGGACACGACCAAAACCGAGCCTACCAAGCACCAACCTTTAATGGAATTGTAGCTTGTAAGGTTCTCTGAAGAGTTCAAATGGATGGGGCTGCCAAATACTATATTTCGGCATACCCCATCCTTGCTTATAATAATCGTCGACATTTTATTTTTGAAGTCGATGCTAAAATATGATATACAATGTATAAATACTATCTATTCTTTTTCTTGCTGTTTGGCACAATAACAGACATTACAGCACAAACAGACAGTACCAAGACCGAAAAACTGCCAGAAGTTGTTGTTACTGCTGATGGTCAAATTGAAATGAGCAACAAGGCATTGTTGATACCAACTCAACTTGAGAAAAAACATTCTACAAATGGTTTTAATCTACTATATCTTATGCAGACTCCTGACTTGGAAGTATCGGCACGCACTCGTAGCATTACTACTCATAGTGGAGGAGAGGTTGTATTGTGCATTAATGGAATGGAGGCATTGCCAGAAGATGTAGCATCTCTTAGTGCAAAGAACATTCGTACAATAGAGTATATAAGAACTCCAAGCGGTAAATATGCAGGTAAAGCAGGATTGGTTAATTTTGTAACTGTAAAAATGAATTATGGGGGCAATGTGTATTTTTCTGCAAATGAAGGATTTGCCTACAAATCGGGGGAATATTTAGCTTTTGCTGATTTTAATAAAAAACGATACACACTTTCCCTAACCGTCACTGGTGACTGGCATAGAGACCATAGCTATACAGGGGGAAATGATATGTTTGTCTTTTCAGATAAATCCGTTTTGGAACGTAATTATAAAGATGAGAGTCCGTTGAAAATAAATAATGGGCAAGCTATGCGATTGCGCTTAACCTCCATGGGGAATACCCACAGATTGAATACCTATGTGGGCTTTAATCGTCAGGCTGTGCCAAATTCCAATACCATACAGGGTATTTACTACACCGAACCATATGGTGCAACAAAGCGTACTGTTTCATATAACAGCCAATCTATAGCACCATCAGCGTATGTAAATTACACATTATGGTTGCCTAAAGAGCAGGCTTTTGACGTTACAGCATCTGCTTCTATGGGGCACAATAAATACTACAGTCTGTATGCAGAAACAGAACAAGCTTCATTAAGTTCAAAAGTAATAGAAAACAACTATGTGCTGAATGGTAATATTCGCTATTCGAAAACTTGGAAAAATAACCTTACTCTAGCAGGCGCATTGAGCAATGATTATAAACATTATACTGATAATTATGATGGAACAGCAATTGGAAAACAGCATCTGACTTCCAACATTACTGTTGGATTACTTCAACTTAGCAGATATAGTGAGAAATACTATTACTATATCTCTGCGGGGTTATCTAATACGGCCGTTTCTTTAAACTCCATACATGATAATTACTGTATGCCTGTTGCTTTTTATGGTGGAAACTATGTCATTAATAACAAGCACTCTTTATCGTTAAATGGTCTTTTTACACATACTTTATTTGAACCGTCACAAAAAAATTCAATGGTTGTTCCGACATCTTTTTTTGAGGCAACTTGTGGTAATCCTGACATTGCACCGATGAAAGTATTAGGAAACACCCTTTCATACAATGGACAAATTGGAAAAATTCGTTTGTCTTTATCGTATGATAGTAATATTTATTTTGACAACATAGTACATCAGTATACAGCTAATACGAATACGATTTTTGATACTCGTATAAATGACGGAACTTTCTACGGTAATATGTTTACTGTAGGTTGTACCTATAATTTATTCAATGAGCATTTGCGTTTGAGCGCCACAGCAATTGAAGAATGTAATACATTAAAAGGGGCTACTTACGATATGTCGCACAACAGTTTTCACATAAAAGGTGGCTTGGTTTATCTTGCAGGAGAATGGATGCTTAGTTTCGATTATCAGACTCCATATAAATCACTTGATATTCGACAACCGTGGTTCATCCAATGTCGCCCTACCTATGAATGGAAAGTGAGTTGGACTCATAAGGCATTGGCTATTGAGGTTTTAGTACGCAATCCCTTTTCACGTTATGACAAGCAACATATAACAATGGATTATGGGTGTTATAACAGAAATTCGCGGATTTTTAACGAAATCAATGGGCGTAATATAAATTTAACACTGACTTACAGCCTTAGCTATGGCAAGAAATCTAAACGTGGAGAAATTGAGGTTTATAAGAATATTGATAGTGCTATCATGAAAATGTATTAATCAATGACCAAAACGATAGAAAGTCTTCATCAACATGATTCCATGCAATGTGGCATAGCCAGTTTACAAATGGTATGTAAATATTTCGGCAGGGAATATACATTAGATTCTCTGTCGAAACTTTGCTTTGCCACAACGGAAGGTGTTTCAATGTTAGGAATCAATGAAGCAGCTAATACTCTTGGACTACATACGGCATGTGCGAAAATTTCTATCGTCATGTTAAACGAAGCACCATTGCCCTGTATTCTCCATTGGAATCAGAATCACTTTGTGGTCTTATATAAGATTAAGAAATCCAAGAAGTTCTATGTCGTAGACCCAGGGAAGGGATTGGTTGCTTATACCTTAGACGAGTTCAAACAACATTGGATAAGCACGAACTCTAATGGTGAGGACAAGGGCATTGTTATGTTCTTGGAAACCACTCCTGCGTTCTTTACTTATAAGATGCAAGGTGAAGAGAACATCAAAGAAAAGAGGTCTTTCCGCTTTCTCTTTGGGTATGTGAAGAAATACCGCAAGTATTTCGGACAAATCATCTTGGGTCTGGTAGTCGGAAGCCTCCTGCAGCTTGTCCTGCCATTCCTTACCCAATCTATCGTGGATGTCGGTATCAAGAATCAAGATATAGGTCTTGTTTGGCTTATACTCTTGGGGCAGTTGATGCTTACAATCAGCCGAACGGCAATAGACTTTATCCGCAGATGGTTATTGCTTCACATTTCCTTACGTATCAACATATCATTGGTAAGTGTCTTCTTCATCAATCTATTGAAACTGCCTATGTCTTTCTTTGATACGAAACTCATGGGCGACTTGATGCAGAGAATGAACGACCATAGCCGTGTGAACAACTTCCTTACTCAGCAGACGCTCAACATCGCTTTTGCCATGCTTACTTTCGTGGTATTTTTCGGTGGTGCTGTTTTTCTATAACAAATTGGTGTTTGTCATTTTCTTGTTGGGAAGCATTCTCTATGGTGTATGGATGACCTTATTCTTGAAGCGAAGAAAGGTACTTGATTACGAACTGTTTGAGCAGCAAGCTATTAACAACAACAAAACTTGGGTACTGTCCTATAAAAGTGTGTAAGCCCATATTTTTATTATCTTTGTATTTGAA
>CAMQBR010000074.1 GCA_946999045.1 uncultured Prevotella sp. | reverse complement strand
CCTTTTTTTCAATATAAGCCTTTAGATACAGCAATGTTTCTAAAGGCTTTTTTTTTGTGCGTTCGGCATGAGCATTATCTAACGGGCGAAAGTCCTGAATAAGCCCAATAGCGAGAATTACAGTAAGCATCCAACATTAGCGCAGGTAATTCTTGATAAAAAAGAGTAAATAAAAACTGCCATAATTGCAGAAATATCAAATTAATTGCGTAATTTTGTCATCCAATGAAGAGTTCAGAACTACAAAAAATAAAGCAACGTTACAATATCGTTGGTAACAGCGATGGATTAAATCGAGCCTTAGATGTTGCCTTACAGGTAGCACCTACTGACCTTTCTGTGCTAATTATTGGCGAAAGTGGAGTAGGAAAAGAGATTGTGCCACGTGTTATACACGATAATTCTCCCCGAAAACGCGAACGGTATTTCGCTATTAATTGCGGTTCTATACCAGAGGGAACAATTGATAGTGAACTCTTTGGGCATGAGAAAGGTTCATTTACGGGTGCTATTGGTGATAGAGAAGGTTACTTTGGAATAGCCAACAAAGGTACAATCTTTCTAGATGAGGTAGGTGAGTTGCCACTCGCCACGCAGGCTCGATTGCTGAGAGTACTTGAAACAGGCGAATACATCAGAGTTGGTGGACAGGAAATTCGCAAGACTGATGTTCGTATAGTAGCGGCTACCAATGTAAATATGCCTAAAGCCATTAGTGAAGGGCGGTTTAGAGAAGACTTGTATTACCGACTTAATACCATCCCTATACAGATACCTCCATTGCGAGATAGAGGTGAAGATATTCTGTTGTTGTTTCGTTTATTCTCTATGCAGATGGCAGAAAAGTATCATCTGCCTAAAATTACGCTTACAGATGATGCCAAACAACTAATGTTAAAATATAAGTGGCCTGGTAATGTTAGGCAACTTAAAAACATTACGGAGCAGATATCTGTGCTGGTACAAGATAGAAAGATAAATGCAGAACAACTGCAAAACTTTATTCCGTGCGACCCAGATAGCACACAGTTGGCAACCATTGCAACACATGGGGCTCACACTTATGAGAGCGAACGCGAAATACTATATAAGATATTGTATGAACTTAGGGGCAATGTGAGCGATTTGCGGCGAGACATGAACAATTTGCGTAAACAGCTGGATGAGGCTCATCGTAATAACCAAAACTTAACTTATCCCAATCAAGTGAAAGCCTTGGGCAATTCTGTACCAAGTGTTGGCGTTACAGGGCAGGCTTCTTTGTCTACATCTGTGCATGCAATGCCCCGAACTATAGATTCTGACGAAACCATTATAGAAGAGTTAAATGAGCCTGAAAGTCTTAATCTCAATGATTTGGGGAGACTAATGGTGGAAAAGGCTTTAGAGCGCAATGACGGAAACAGAAAGAAAGCTGCCAAAGAACTAGGTATTTCTGATCGTACATTATATAGAAGAATAAAACAATATGAACTTGAGAAGAAATAATTTGTCAGTATTCCTAAGGATACAACGTGGCTACCGTGTTGTTATCTCGTGTCTGTTATTATATTGTGTGTTGGTAGCGTGCTCTATTTATAAGTTTAATGGAGCCAGTATCAATTATGCCAAAACCAAAACCATACAAATAGTAGATTTCCCCATCCGCAGTACCTATGTTTGGGGACCAATGGGGCCAATGTTTAATAATCAGTTACGAGAAGTTTTTGCCAATCATACACGGTTAGTTCAAGTAAGACGCAACGGCGACTTAAAGATAGAAGGCGAAATAGTATCATACACACAACGTAATAAAGCGGTTTCAAGTGAGGGGCATTCGGCTCAAACTGAGTTGACTATGGCGGTTAATGTTCGCTTTACAAATAATGTAAATCATAAAGAAGACTTTGAAAGACAATTTTCGTCTTCTAAAACTTACGAGACAACGCAAAACTTAAATTCGGTACAAGAAGAATTGGTTACGCAAATGGTAAAAGATTTGACCGACCAGATATTTAATGCCACTGTGGCTAATTGGTAACTTGTTACAACTAATTGATAATAATGGAACTTAGCAGATTGATACAACATCCCGAATTGTTGGATAAAGAGACACTTTATGATTTAAGGAGCTTACTTGCCTTGCATCCGTATTATCAAACTGCACGACTCTTGCTTTTGCAAAATTTGTATTTGCTCCACGACTCTACTTTCGATGAAGAGTTGCGTCGTGCTGCGATGTATATTACCGATAGGAAAGTTCTTTTTAATCTGATTGAGGCAGCTCATTATCAACTAAAGCATTCTGTTAAGGAAGATAAAACGAATGCAGATACTATCAGCGATAATCGAACTATCTCTTTGATTGATAACTTTTTGGAAACTATTCCGCCTGAAGATGAGGAGGATACCAACAAAAAACGCAAACCTACTCCAGCTGATGCTGCGGTAGACTATGTGGCTTATTTAATGGAGGTGGAGAGCGAGGAAGAACATGAAAGCAATCAAGCATCACCACATCTTAAAGGTCAAGACTTGATAGACAGCTTTATAGAAAAGAATGGCGATGGAAGAATACAGCTGAATGAAACACCTGAATATCTTCCAGATTTAGAGGATGAAAGCCAAACAACTTCTTTTGATGAGAGTTATTCAACAGAGACTTTGGCTAAAATCTATATAAAACAAGGAAAATATGAGCAGGCTCTTGAAATAATTAAGCGATTAAATTTGAATTTTCCGAAAAAAAATAGTTACTTTGCAGACCAAATACGTTTCTTAGAGAAATTAATATTAAATAATAACATAAACAAATAACAGAAATTATGTACACATTACTCGTTGGACTTATTATTCTTGCATCTATATTGATGGTGGTAATTGTCGTAATCCAGGAGTCAAAGGGAGGCGGTTTAGCTTCTAATTTCTCATCTTCGAATGCCATTATGGGTGTTAGAAAGACGACAGACGTAATAGAAAAAACAACATGGGGATTAGCCATTGTAATGGTTATTCTTAGTGTGGTTTGTGCATACGTTGCTCCAAGAGCTACAACAGATCAAAGTGTTTTAGAGAAGACTGCTACTGAAACTCAAAACACCAACCCTAATACCATTCCTGGATTTGGTGCTACTCAGCAAAAGGCTCCAGCTGCTCCAACAGCTCCTATAAGACCTGCAAAAAAGTAAAAAAAATAAGAGATTTGTTTGGATATTTCAAATAAATCTCTTATCTTTGCAAACGCTTTTGGTAAGGAAGCACGTTTTTTGACATGGTGGCTGTAGTTCAGTTGGTTAGAGCGTCAGATTGTGGTTCTGAATGTCGTGGGTTCGAGTCCCACCTGCCACCCATCCCGCATACAAGCGGAAAGCCCCATAAACAAAGGCTTTCCGCTTTTTGCTTTTATAGAGAAAAGTCTTAAAAATAATTGAAAGTAAGTTCTGAATTCAGAAAGTAGTAAATAAAAAGGGACTAAAAAGGAACTAATGATGTCAACATTAAAAGCAGTAATAAAAAAAGCTCTATAACGAAATATGTGGGTAATCAAGGAAAACTCAGACGAAAAGTAAGCATATTAAGACAGGTTCTACAACTTAGGTTTGTTGGATTTTTGAACTTATTTTTGAGAGCAAAATGTAACAAAGCTAAATTATAGAACTATACTTATGTTTCCGTAGACAGGAAACAATGTTCGCCACTAAGGCGATATCCGTTCTTCCTAACTTTGCTAACTGTATCTGTATGATTATAAACAGTTTACAAATTACATGAGATTGTCTTACAATTTGCATGAGATTGTCTTACAAATTACATGAGATTGTCTTACAATTTGCATGAGATTGGCAGTGTAAGATAATTATTAAAATGCAACTAATTGAAAATAGGGAAGTTACCTTGTTATGTATATCAAACAGGTAACGATTTGGAAACGAGCCAGCTACTTGGCTTCGCTGTTTTCTGCCTAACAAAGAACGCTTGTTATTCTGTTTGCAAAGATAATACTTTGTTATTGAATAACAAGCGTTTTTAAGGATAAAAAGCAAGTTGGTGTACCAAAATGCAAATATCTTTTTAATAGTTTTATAGCTTGAATGTATTATTAGTTGATTATCAGTATTATACGCTCTAAACGGTAGAAAAGTGACCGTGTGGATTCTGATTGGATACGAAAAGATGAATATTTAACGTGTTTAACATTCGATCACATCAGGAATCACGAAATAAGGGTTGGGAGGGGGCGCTTTTAACTACCCTCATAATGTGGTGAATGGAAGTTTTAGGACGAAATTCATAAAGGGGTACGTTTGAAACGACTCCCTTTTAGGGTGTTGTAATTACATATCATACTCTTTTGTTCTAAAAAGCATTTTTGTGTAATTTACAATGCTACGTTTTACAGTTTTTTACTTGGCAAACGCAGTTTTTTCATTGGTTATGCCGTGTTTCAAGATAAAAATGCTGTCTTTACGGTGTAAAATATGATACCAATATCAAAAATAGTACTCTAATTAGTTGAACTTGGTGGCAAGGATGAGAACGGTAAGTTTGTCAGAAAGCAGTTGGAAGTAGACTTTGTGTTGAACCGCCCTCCATACAGAGTGTATATCCAATCGGCTTTTCACATGCCTACGCCAGAAAAGGAACAGCAAGAGCGACGCCCATTATTGTCAATCAATGACCACTTCCGTAAGATAGTTATTGTCGGTGATGACATTCATCGCAAAGAAGATGAACTCGGTGTGTTGACTATTGGATTATTGGATTTTCTGACGGACAAGAACTTGTTGGAGCAAGGATAATGATTAATAATGATAACTTTACCCCAACAAGTTCTTTGCCGTTTCCTATCTCGGAAACCATCAAGCAGTATTCTTGCGATAGCTTATCACAGCCCATAAGTTCATACAGAAGGCTATGATGCTTAGAGCGAAAACCTGGTGGGCTATGCAAGAGAAGTTGCCACCACGAACGAACACCGTACGAATGGCGTCAATGAAATAGTGCATAGGATTGACGTAGGTGGAGAGATATGCCCAATGTGGCATTGAACGCACAGGCGTAAACAATCCGCTGAGCAGCATCAGACACACCACTGCAAACCACATCACAAAAACGGCCTGTTACATAGTGTCGTTGTAATTGGAAATGACCAGTCCCAATCCGCTAAATATAAATGCCAACAACATTGCCAGAAGATAAACCAAAGCAAGACTGCCTGCCGACGTTATGCCATACACACCCCATGCCAGCAACAGACACATGCTCATCACCACCAATGCTATCAGCCAGTAAGGTATCAGTTTGGCAAGAATAAAGTTCACCTCGCTTACTGGTGTCACATTAATGGCCTCAATGGTGCCGCTCTCTTTCTCGCCCACAATGTTAAGAGCAGGCAAAAAAACACACATCATCATGATAAGAGGTACTGTCCTATAAAAGTGTGTAAGCCCATATTTTTATTATCTTTGTATTTGAA
>CAMQBR010000073.1 GCA_946999045.1 uncultured Prevotella sp. | reverse complement strand
CTCAAAAATAGTCTCACAATCTGTCAAAGCTAATTTATAGAACCGCCCTAAAAAAGAATTCAAAAGGTAAATTTATCTACATAATATATGGGGGTAATTTATAAAAACCACCCTTAGGGAGGGTAAGCTATTAGATATTTTGCAGATAAAACTAACACCTTGCAGCACTTGTCAACTATGTGTCGGTACTATCTTTTTCCAAAGATTATCATCGGGTATGGGAGCTTCAACACAAATTCTTTCTTTTGAAACGGGATGAATAAATTCAACCTTATGTGATAGCAAGCAAATGCTTCCATTAGGATTACTACGTTTGGCACCATATTTCAAATCGCCTTTAATAGGACACCCCATGTGGGCTAACTGACATCTTATTTGATGATGCCTACCGGTTAGCAAATTTACTTCTAATAAATAATAATAATCAGAATGTGCTATTACTCGATATTTAAGTATGGCTTTTTTAGCATTGGGTACCTCGTGGTCGTAAGCATAACTCTTGTTTTGTCGCTCGTTACGTACTAACCAATTGGTTAATATGCCCTCATTTACAGGTGGCATATTTTTGGTAATAGCCCAATAGGTTTTGTGTACCTCGCTGTCTCTAAACATCTTGCCAAGTCGTGTTAAGGCTTTGGATGTTTTGGCAAAGACAACAAGTCCATATACGGGACGATCTAAACGGTGTACTACACCTAAAAAAACATTTCCAGGCTTATGGTACTTCTCCTTAATGTATTGCTTTACAGTTTCTACTAACGGTTCATCTCCTGTCTTGTCGCCTTGAACTATTTCGCCACTGAGCTTAGAAACTATAATAATATGATTGTCTTCGTATGCTATATTCAATATCTTAGTTTACAAGTTATTAGTTAACTATTTTATTAGTTTATAAGCTAAGGGTTAACGAGTTTACAAGCTGTTAGTTTATAGTCTCTAATAACTCGTCTACTTGTAACCTCGTCAACTAAAACAAAATCTACATATTCATTCCACCATCAACCTGTATTACCTGACCGCTGATATAGCTTGAAAGATCAGAAGCCAAGAACAGAGCACAACTGGCTATATCGTCTACCGTACCACCACGACGCAATGGTATCTTATTAATCCACTCTTTGCGAATGTTCTCAGGTAATGCCTGTGTCATAGCTGTGTCAATAAAACCAGGAGCAATAGCGTTGGCGCGAATATTCTTTGGCCCCATTTCCTGACCAATTGACTTAGCCAAAGCTATCAATCCAGCCTTTGATGCAGCATAGTTAGCTTGTCCTGCATTACCATGCACACCTACAACCGATGCCATATTGATGATAGAACCACCACGCTGACGCATCATGAAGGGTACACAAGCATGAATAAAGTTAAAAGCACTCTTCAGATTTACATTGATAACAGCATCCCATTGAGCCTCGCTCATGCGCAGTAGCAAACCATCTTTGGTAATACCAGCATTGTTAACCAAGATATCAACAGAACCAAAATCCTCCTTTATCTGTTTTACCAACGCATCTGTGTTATCAAAATCGGCAGCATTGCCAGCATATCCTTTCACTTTTACACCAAGAGCCGCAATCTCACGTTCGGTAGCTTTGCCACCATGTTCTTCGTCTATAACAAGGTCGGTAAATGCAATGTTTGCACCCTCTTGCGCAAAACGCAAGGCAATAGCCTTGCCAATACCACGGGCTGCACCTGTAACGATAGCTGTTTTTCCTGTTAATAATCCCATATTTTTAATTGATTTTTATAATGAAATAATGTTCTTATTTTTATGATTTTATATAAAATTTTACTTTTTACTCAACTTTCCCAATGCTCCGTATACTAATTTTGTAACCAAAGGCTTGCTGGAGACCTGTGTAAGACCATGTCCTAATCTGCCGTAAATAAACGGAACTTCAAGTCCTTTGATACAATAATGCGTAATTTCTGCCACCAAATCTACGTTGTCAACATCAAATTCGCCATCTGTTTTACCGTCAGCATATACTCGTTTGAATAATTCTATCTCGGCAATATCAAATTTCTTTCTTACTTTCTCCACCATCCAGATGTTACGAAAGAATTCAGCTCGCAAGTTTCCATTGCGCACAACTGTTTCTTTTATCATTGTGAGATGCGTGTAAATCAGTTCGAGAATCTTATCTTGTGGGGCAATTTTTTTATTTGCCACTAAGTCCATTTTATCGCTCAGTCGCTCTAATTCCGATTCTATAACGGCATAAAAAACATCTTCTTTGCTATTAAAATAGGTATAGAGTGTTCGTCTGCCCTTGCCAGAGGCTGCAGCAATATCGTTCATTGTTGTATTGACCACACCGTTTTTAGCAAACATTTTACGGGCTACATCTACCAATAGCTGTCTGGTCTTTGATGTTGACATTGATATATCCTCCTTACTTTTCTTATTGCACACGAAACAAATGTTTGTGCAAAATTATAGTTTTTATTCCATGCAAACAAACATAAATAAACTTTTTTGTACAAATATTTGGTTGTTTCACAAAAAAAACATACCTTTGCAACTGAAAATTAAGAAATAATATCGCGGAGTGGAGCAGTTGGTAGCTCGCCAGGCTCATAACCTGGAGGTCATATGTTCGAGTCATATCTCCGCAACCATTACGCCTGGAAGCCCTTTAAACAAAAAGCTTTTAGGCGTTCTTTGTTATATACCACATAAGTTTATCTTATTGTTTAATTTTTCTCCATCACAAAATTATTTTCTTATCTATTATGTTTGAAAATATTTTACATTCTATTATCCATATTTTGCATATTTCTCAATAACTTTTATTGTACCAAAAATACGTAAATTACGTATATGTATGTATACGTCTGATAATTAAATATTTACGAAATATGCTGATGAAAATATATAGAAAAATACTTGTTTTAGGGCCTTATGATAGGTAAATATTGTTGCAATATCATTGGTTTAGCCCTGCAATATAATTATAAAATTGTATCTAATTGAAAATAAAGAAGTTACCTTGTTGGTATAACTAAACAGGTAACGATTTGGAAACGAGCGAGCTACTTCAAGTTGCTGTTTTCTACCTAACAAAGAACGCTTGTTATTCTATCTGCAAAGATAATACTTTGTTACCGAATAACAAGCGTTCTTGATGAAAAACACACATAATTTTACCAGCTTGAATGAAACAAGTGGTTGGACTTATAGTTTCTACTTACAAATCTAAAACTTTTCACCTTGTAATGCTATCCAGTTTGAACATTCTGAGGAAATAGTCCTTTTTAGATTTGCATTAAGCATCTTACATACGTTCTTTATTATATTATGGACATCCTCCTTGGTGGTATTTCTCTTTAGTAATGTGGTATTCGGCAAATAACACCTCGTGCCATTATTACCTATGATTATATCCTTAAAACCATACTCTTCAATTAATGTATTCCTAACTTCGGTATGTCTGCTATCTATATCGTAGGTTAACAGCACATTGTATGTTCTTTCCATATTGTTTGTATTAATAGTTAATAAATTCTTATTGTCAACTAGCAAATAATGTGCCAACAATGAAAGTATTGTTATTCAAATTTTCTACAGCCTTCGTCCTTTCTTTTTCCTATTGGCTTGGTATCTGAGCTTACGTTGCCATGCGGTCTCGGCATAGTCCTCGCCATGTGTCATTGGCGTAATCATTCCACCTACTCCCTCCACCAATTCATCGGCTGCGCTGATAGCTGTATCTGCCATCGCTCTTATAGCCTGTGCGATTTGTGGAGTATCCTCCGTTGCTCGTGGGCTGTATGAAAGTCTTGGGGGTACGAGTTGATAGCCAGCATCCTTAGTATCTGTATGCTCTGACGATTTGCGTATTACTTGGGCAGATACATTCGTCTCGGCTTTCTGACTTGCCTCGAAATTCTTTTGCAAGGAATGGTAGCCAAACTCCCTGCCCACTTCCGATGCCTTGAAAGATTGTCCGCCAAATGAGAACTTCAAACCATAGACCTTGCCCTGCTTGTTCTTCATACGCTCTATGGAAATGCCGTTCTTATTCAGTTCATAGAGGAACATGGAGTGTCCCGTGATGCCTGTTCCTTTATACTTCTCAAGCAGGGTATAGCAAACATTCTGTATTTGATGCTTTGTCTGCTCTCTTGTTGGATTGGCTTTTGCCTTTGGGTGTTTTCTTTCTGCCTTGACTTCTTTTGCGATAGTCAAGTTTTTCTCCCTGCTTATTTCCTCCGCTACCCTCGCTGCCTTGTTGCTTACAAAGGTGGTATCATAGACCTCTCCGTACAGACTGATACGGTTGGCAATAATGTGAATATGTCTGTTGTCGGTGTCCTTGTGCGTTACCGCCACCCATTGGTGGTTGTCAAGTCCCATTCGCTTGGCAAACAAATGGGCTATTCCCATAAGTTCTGACACAGGTAGCTTTCTTTCGTCTTGTGGTGCGATACCGATTTCGATGCGGAGGAACTTGTTTCTGCATCGTGTGTTGTAATCGCTGACCACTTTCATTTCCTCGTAGATAGCCTTCGGTTCCCTGCTGCAAAGGTTGTGGAAGGCAAGCCGATTGCCAAGCTTGCCCTCCCGAAAAATATACTCCAGCGCATTGCTGCCGTGCGCTATTGCCTTACACTTTCCTATCATCTCTTGTCATATTTAAGACCTTATATATCTCATCATCCACACGAAAATGAGGGTCGTAAAACCGCTTAAATGCTTCTTTGGCACATAGCGAAAGGTTCTTAGTGATATGTACCCACCTTTCATCCTTTACCTTGATGAGGTTGGAAATCTGCCCATAGAACCGTCCTGTATGCTGAAGTATACAAATGGCTTCCATTTCATTGTCGGTCATCCTAGGAACGGCTGCCACCTCTCCATTTAGGAGTATCTCACGACAGTAATCGGAGAACTTACGCCCCGCACTTTCCGCCTTTGACTTGATACGCTGCTTTTCCTCTAAGGTGCATCTAACCTTGATGAACTCTGTCTTGTTCATCTTCTGCTCTTCCTTATTCTGTTGCTGCCATTTGGCAGTCTTTTTATTATATCTGTTCATATATGCTTCTTTGAAAGTTAATCATTATAGATGATTCATTGTCTCTTAATTCTTGAATGCTGACCGATGAGAACGGAGTGATTACGGTCTTATCTCCCCGATAGTCTGACGAGGGGAGCTGGGCGCAGTTTGTGGGTACAAACTGACGTCTTGCAATGCTACCGAACAAACCATTTACGCTTAAAACGTTTTATAGCTTAAAAACGAATGCCGTGCATTCTATGACTAACTGCATTCGTGGCATTCTCACAGAGAACTAAACCGAAGAAGAAAAGGTAGACCTATTTTGAAGAAGGGGTAGACCTTTTTCCAGAAAACCGTCTACCTTTTCTTACGGCTTACAGTCTTCTCCATTTCTCTATGTCCTCACCATATTCCTCCAGATGCTGACGAACGATGTTCTCAACGAAGCTTGAAAGGTTGCTGCCCCTGTCGCCTAATCTACGCACAATGAAGTCGGCACGTTCCTGTGTTTCCCTACTCAGATAGACTGCCTTACGGTTGTTTAACTTGGTCGGCACAAGATAGG
>CAMQBR010000072.1 GCA_946999045.1 uncultured Prevotella sp. | reverse complement strand
TGTTTCTCAGACACTTGGAGTTCTTACAAGAATTTATGCTGCGGAATTAAGGTATAAAAGGCTGGATGCAGCATCAATGTCGATTCAGCAAATTCAATATGCCGACCAGCATTTGTGGCTCACTTCGTTTCTCTATGGACTACTACGCCCACTCAATGGCATTAAGAACTATCGACTGGAGGGATGTGTTCAGCTCCCCGAATACAGTAACCAAACGATGTTTGATTTTTGGAAGCCACGCCTCACACAATTCCTCATTGATGCCGTTCGTGCTGACGATGGTATGCTGTTGAATTTGGCGAGTGCGGAAATGAAGAAAATGTTTGACTGGAAGCGCATCAAACAATCGGTTCGCATCATAGAGCCCGCCTTCAAAGTACGAAAAAACGGGAAACTGAAGACCATTGTGGTGTACACTAAAATGTGCCGTGGCGGTTTAGCACGTCATGCTATTATACATCATGTCCACACTATTGATGCGCTCAAAACCTTTGAATATGAAAAATTTGTGTACAATGAACAAGAGAGCAAGGGTGATGAGTTGGTATTTACATTAGAGTAATTGATAGAACTCTCCTAAGGAAGTCTATCAATATCAAACCCTCGTAAATAACAAATGCTCGCTTCAGCAACAAGTACTTTTGCTTGAAGATTCAAGGGCGGTTCTATGAATTAGCTTTGACAGATTGTGAGACTCTTTTTGAGGTCAATTTGTTTGTGAGTGAAGGAGTATAGCGAGCTATACACGACTGAACGAACAAGCAAATTGACCTCAAAAGAGTCCACAAGATGACAAAACGTAAAAAGACTGACATAAAAAACTTTATGTTGATAATTTATAGAACCGCCCTCAAAAGAAATGATATAATTTCTATGTAATAAAACAGAGTGTTATATATTTAGGAGGTGCACCTTAGGAATTTTCAGCTAACCTATATCAAACCGTCTCTGCTACCTACATAAAACTTGATAGGGCTCTGAATGATAGTTCTAATTTTACGAAGTGTGTCAATATGACATATATTTGCGTCTAAACGTGGTAGAAAATAGACATTATGGCAGTGTGTATCGGGTGGCACGCATCTTGTGAGTATATTAATGAAAATAATAAAAACAACGAAATAATAATAAAATAAAAATAGGAGGAAATGATTATGTTACCAGTAAGTAAAAGAAATTCATGGTTACCAAGTGTATTTGACGATTTGATGAATGTAGATTTTTCACCAAGATTAAATAGCACAGCACCTGCAATCAATGTGATAGCACACGATGACGATTATGTTGTTGAGTTGGCTGCACCTGGATTAAAGAAGGATGATTTTAAGGTAAACATTGACAATGACGGTAATTTAACCGTAAAGATGGAAAAGAAAGAAGAGAAGAAAGAAGATGATAAAAAGGCTCACTTCTTGCGTAGAGAGTTTAGTTACTCAAGCTTCGAACAGACGCTTGTCTTGCCAGATGATGTTGATAAGGAGAAAATCTCTGCTAAAATGTCGGAAGGGGTGTTAGCAGTAACATTGCCAAAACGTAAAGAAATAGTAGAAACTTTGGGTAAACAGATTACTGTAGAATAAGGTTCTGTTTTAGGGATAAATTGTAAATCTGTTTTAGGGATAAATTGTAAAAAAGTCCTGCTCTCAATGTGAGGGCAGGACTTTTTGTGTAGATATGTAACAAAAACGTTTATGGGCGGTTCTATAAATTAGCTTTGACAGATTGTGAGACTATTTTTGAGGTCAATTTGTTTATGGGTAAAAGAGTATAGCGAGCTATACTACTGAACGAACAAGCAAATTGAACCAAAAAGAGCTCACAAGATGACAAACGTAAAAATACTGACATAAAAACTTTAGGTTGGTAATTTATAGAACTGCCCTTATAATAGTAGGGGAGTAGTCTTTTTGTTAAAGAATAGAGTATAAGACAAGGAGTTTTAGATTAAGTCCCGAAAGAGTGTCGTAATATAGCGCATATGGGGCTTGCCACTGTGTTGAGGTATATACCCTATAAAATAAGATAATGCTCTGTAAGGGACAATTATTATAGAAGCAGCCTTAAAGAAAAATGGGTATAAGAATAGTGTTCTTTGTGGCAATCTGTTTCACAGAAAATATCTATAGTTCTCAAGATAATATGTTAATTATAGCTTTTTAGTAATGTCTTTTTTGCTAACGTCAAGTTTTTTATAATAGAGCCGATAATTTTCTTGCTATAAAAAAACGCCCTCATGTACTATAACTCAATTTTTTGCAGTAATTTTGTAACCCAAAAATAAAAGTATTTTTTTTATTGAAGATATGCAGGTACAGATAGAACAGGGGTGGAAAGAAAAATTACAAACAGAATTTGATAAGCCTTATTTCGCACAATTAACCGAGTTTGTGCGACAAGAATACAGACAGTTTCAATGCTTTCCTGAAGGTAAAAATATTTTTAACGCCTTTAATTTGTGCCCATTCGACCATGTGAAAGTGGTGATTATAGGACAAGACCCTTATCATGAACCCAGACAGGCGCATGGTTTAAGTTTTTCCGTTAACGATGGTGTGCCTTTTCCTCCATCGCTTCAAAATATCTTTAAGGAAATACAAGCAGATTTAGGAACACAGATTCCCACAACAGGTAATTTAACTCGCTGGGCAAAACAGGGCGTAATGTTACTCAATGCCACGCTTACTGTTCGCATTCATGCAGCTGGAAGTCATCAGCATAGAGGATGGGAAACATTTACGGATGCCGTGATTAAGACCCTTAGCAATGAGAAAGAACATATAGTTTTTTTGCTATGGGGTGGGTATGCGCGTTCTAAATCTTATTTAATTAATAAACAAAAACATTGCGTGTTAGAGAGTGTACACCCCTCACCCCTGTCTGCTAACAGAGGTGGCTGGTTTGGAAATCACCACTTTTCACGCTGTAATGAATATTTACAACAACAGGGATTAGCACCTATTTGTTGGTAATGGGTAGGCTAATGCCATATAAATAGAGACCTTTTAGATGAACAATAATTTGCCTCCTATTGTGCAAATAGGAGATGTTTTGGTATCTCCAGACATCTTTACTAAAAACTTTTGTTGCGATTTGGATGCGTGCCATGGGGCTTGTTGCATTGAGGGGGATGCAGGAGCTCCTGTAACTATGGACGAAGTGTCTGGTATTGAGAATAGCTTAGATGCTGTTTGGCACAACTTGTCGGCATCGGCTCAAGCAGTGTTAGATAAGCAGGGTGTCGTATATATAGATGAGGAAGCCGACTTGGTAACGAGTATTGTGGGGCGAAAAGATTGCGTTTTTACTTGTTATGAGGAAGGATGGTGTCTTTGTGCATTAGAGAAAGCTTATCGAGACGGAAAAACTAAGTTTTGCAAACCCATTTCGTGTGCCTTGTATCCTATAAGAGAAAAGGCATTGGGAAATGGACTTATTGGTCTTAACTATCATCGCTGGAGCATTTGCCAGTGTGCAGTAAAGAAAGGTAACGAAATGAATTTGCCTATTTATCAATTCTTAAAAGAACCGCTTATCCGCAGGTTTGGCAAAGAATGGTATGAGGAATTGTGCGCTGTGGCAGAACAATTAAAGCGTCAAGACCTTCTGTAATCAGAAGGCGACATACCTGTTCTGTCCTTAAAATATTTGCCTAAGAAACTCTGATTTGGGAAATTCATCTCCTTGGCAATTTCTTTTATATTTTTTGATGAGTTCTTTAATAGCAAACGAAGTTCGGTTGTAACGTAGCTATCTATCCAGCTATTAGGTGTTTCTTTACTTACTTTCTTCACTGTTTCTGATAGATACTTGGGCGTAATGCCTAACTCATTGGCATACCAACCTACTCTTCGTATTTGTTTGAAGTTCTGTTCTACCAGTTTAAGGAACTTACTAAAAATCATTTCTCCACGACTTTGCTTAAATGTTGTCTGCTCCTGTTGGTTACGCCGTATATCGTTACCAATGTCATAGACAAGAGCTCCCAACAATGTACAAACTATTTCGCGCTGAAAATGATGATTTTTTTCGGTTACTTTTGCTTTAGCTAATTTATAAATCTCCAAAAACGATTTAGACTCTTGCTTGTTAAGATGCAAAACAGGATGGGTCTTTGAGTATATAAACAGCGATGATGTTTCGCGAATACTCTTGGATATATCTTGCATAAAGTTTTCGCATGCCATCATCACAACCCCCTTGCAATCGCTGCTGAGCATGAAATCGCTAACCACCTGACCATCGCTTAAAATAATAACATCGTTCTCTCCGATGGTGCATTCCTTGGTGTCAACAGTGTATTGTGCACGACCTTTCAAACAAATGGCCGCTAAAACGCAGTTCATTCTGCGTGGCTCAAGCGGAAAAGGTATGTCCTCAAATCTGTCAAAAAAAGCCAAATCGTTACCAATAAAGCAGCCTTCATTGGTGAGCTCTTTAATGCGTTCTATTGTAATTTTCGCTATATTATTATTCTCCATGTTTGTATTTTAATGTATATGTGTTTACCTAAGTCGTTTAAGGGCGGTTCTATAAATTACCACCGTAAAAGTTTTTATGTCAGTCTTTTTACGTTTTGTCATCTTGTGGACTCTTTTTAGTTCAATTTGCTTGTTCGTTCAGTCGTATAGCTCGCTATACTCCTTCATAAACAAATTGACCTCAAAAGATAGTCTCATAATCTATCAAAGCTAATTTATAGAACCGCCCCCTAACAGGAATAACCTATGGTTTTTAGTCTATTTAGTAATCTATCACAAAGATATATAAAATTGAAAAAAGTAACAAGTAATATTGGTAAAAATAGTATGTTTTATGGAAATAAAGGACAATATATAGCTTCTTAATTTGTTATTTTTGTTCAGTTTAAAAGAAGAATTGTAGAGGTGTATTTTGTATTTGTAGCAAAGTAACTAATCAACGAAAATGAAAAGAAATCGAAGTTGGCGTAAACTAATTGATAATGAGGAAGAAACAGAACGATTTGCATAGAAGTACTCTTTTCAAAAAGGGCAGGAATATGCAGATTTAGGCAGAAGTTCAGTTACCAAACCGTTACCCGATTTTGCCATAGGTAACGATGGAGCAATGTTCGGTAACTGAATTATTTTCGCTCGTGTGGCTGTTGCTGCGGTTGGCAGTTTTCTGCATAAGTGAGGAACGCTTTGAAATTGGTATTTTTGCCACAAAACATCAAAGCGTATGAAAACAGAAAAAATGAAGGTGTTGCTCTACCTCAAAAAGAGCGGTCTGTACAAGTCGGGCAAGGCTCCGATTATGGGACGCATTACCATTGGGCGTTCCATCGCCCAGTTCAGTTGCAAGCTCTCCTGCAATCCCGATTTGTGGAATCCCCGTGAGAGCAGAATGGATGGCAAGAGCCGTGAGGCGGTGGAGGTGAATGGCAGGTTGGAGAACTTGCTGCTGTCCATTCAGTCAGCCTATCAGTCTTTGCTTGCAAGAGGTTGCCCATTTGGCGCAACCGAGGTGAAGGAACAGTTTCAAGGCAGCGTGCAGACACGGTGCATGCTCATCGAAAGGCTTGATATGCTCATCAAAGAGAAAGAAAGTCATATCGGTGTAGACATCAGAAAAGAGTCAATGGCAAGCTATCACTCCACGAGAATCCACTTGCAGGAGTTCATCCAAAAGAAGTATAAGGTTTCTGACT
>CAMQBR010000071.1 GCA_946999045.1 uncultured Prevotella sp. | reverse complement strand
TATATGATAAGGTGGGCATGTACGATTGTCTGCGAGATGTGATTTGTGGCAGGCGACCAGCTCATCACATTACCTGTCAATGGCAGTCGGTTAACGACATCCTTCCTCACATGCTTTATTTCTTGGAGAATCACGACGAGCAGCGCATCGCAAGCCGATTCTTTTGTGGCAGTGCCGAACGTGCTATTCCTGCACTCATGGTATCAGCTTGGTTGCAAACCAATCCGTTGATGATTTATGCTGGACAGGAATTTGGTGAACAAGGTATGGATGTTGAAGGTTTTAGCGGTTGCGATGGCAGAACAACCATCTTTGATTATTGGACAGTAAAGTCTGTTGTTGATGGTTATTATCATCTTGAAAAATTAACAAAGCAAAGCCAAGAACTTTATACGCAATATCATCAAATACTCAATTTATGTTACGAACCAGCCATTGCGCATGGTGAGTTTTATGATTTGATGTATGCCAACATGCACCAGCCGTCTCTTTTCAATATTAATGAGCAATATGTGTTTTTGCGCAAAGCTGACAATCAGTTGCTGTTGATAGTGGTTAACTTCTCAGCTAATAGACATGTAGTACATATCAATATTCCTTCTCATGCTTTCGAGTTTTTTCAGATGAAGCAAGGTTGGTGTACCGCCGTAGATTTGCTTACTCGTCAAGAGCAAAAAGTTCAATGGTCATCTTATATTCCATTTGTTGCAGAAGTAGAAGGATATGGAGGAAGAATGTATCAAATAAAATAGAAAGTCATCAAGGGTATCCCCAAGAAACTTGCCCTCTATGATGGGCTGTAAGCTGTGAGAGCAGATTTTTTTTATGGGTGGTTCTATAAATTACCACCATAAAGTTTTTATGTCTGTTTTTTTTACGTCTTGTCATCTTGTGGACTCTTTTTGGTTCAATTTTCTTGTTCGTTCAGTCGTATAGCTCGCTATACTCATTCACTCATAAACAAATTGATCTCAAAAATAGCCTCATAATCTGTCAAAGCTAATTGATAGAATCGCCCTTATGTGAAATATAAAACGTGAAATATAAAAAAAAGTAAAATAGGAGATGCTTACGTTGCATCTCCTATTTCATTTTGTTTATTTCACATCTCAAATTTTCCCTAATTCTCCGTAAGGCAACTTCTTTTTGCATAGCCTCTTGTAGTGGCGAGTGAGGAGGGTTGATACATATCATACGTTCAAAGCCAGCTTTTAATAACACATCCCTATTTTGGATTTTACCAGCAATCAACCATGTAGGCACACTTTGAGCTTTAGCTCGTTGCATGATGCCAAACGGAAGTTTTCCCATCAGCGTTTGGGCATCAGCACTCCCTTCACCTGTTATTACTACATCATAATCTTTTACAAGCGAGTCAAAGTTCATGTAGTTTAATAACAAATTTACTCCAGACGTACATTTTGCCTTGAGATATTGCATAAACGCATATCCCAACCCACCAGCAGCACCAGCTCCAGTCATCGTACTGCAATCATAACCATACAATTGTTCGTTATGTTTAGCTACTTGCTGCAACTTCTCTTCTATCTTTATCACCATCCCTGGTGTTGCTCCTTTTTGTGGAGCAAATATCCGAGCTGCCCCTTTACTTCCGCAAAGAGGATTGGTTACATCACTTGCCAAAAGAAAATAACAATCAGAAAAATAATCTTTTACATCTTTTTTATTTTCTGTTAGGTCATTGATAGCTTGCCACATACCCATACCACCATCGCAAGTACACGTTCCACCCAGTCCTACGATAAACTGTTTGCAACCTTTTTTCCTTGCATCAACCACTATTTCACCAACACCATATGATGTTGCTGTAAGGGGATTGCGTAATGCTTTCGGCACAAGATGCAACCCTACAGCTTGAGCCGTTTCTATCAAAGCTACCCCATTTTTGGTAATAGCGTATTGAGCTTTTATACATTGTTTGATAGGGTTGTGTACCATTACATTCATTCGTTGTCCAGTGGTAATAGCAAGAAAAGCATCTATCATTCCCTCACCACCATCGGTAGCAGGTATGCATCTTACTTTTGCTTTGTTATCACATTGTATGATAGCCTGTTTGGCAGCTTCCTCCGCCTCGGTTGATGTAAGGCAGTCTTTAAACGAATCTATCATTAAAAGATAATTTGCCATGGTTGCACTTTTTATTTATTTACAAAAATAAAAGAAAAAGTTGATATTTACAATAGAATATAAAGGGAGTTTTTATCACTTTATTCCTTATATTAAATGTTGTCATGTTATCATCATAGTTTGTAACTTTATTATTTATAATGATTTATATAATGATAACATAAGAACCATGTTGTCAGTGCTATCAGTATGTGAGCAGCCTATATATATTTTTTTGCTGAAAAGCAGAATTGACAAGTAAATTAGAATGAAAGAAATATTTTGGCAATTAAATTAGGAAAAGTGAATAAAAACTAGCAAGTGATTTTAGAAAAGTACATGCTTCAATGAGGTGGTTTTATTAACCCATTATAATAAGGGGCTTATCTACATGACTTAATGCCCTTAACTAATTGAGTTAATTTTTCCGTTGTAACGTATCTGTAATCAGATATTTATGAGTGTAAAAAGTGCAAGATTTCATTTTTTTTGTATCACCTTTTTGGAAAGAAAGCAACACACAAATATGTAGGGGTAAAAAAAATATAGTACTTTTGTGTTTATGAATAAATTTTGGTGCTTTTTACTCTTTTCGCTTAGCTGCATATCGTTGGAAGCTCAAGACAGTTTACATGTTGTTCGTGTCAATGCTCAACGCTGTTTCCCACATGAAATTCCAGCAGGAAATTATAGTGGCATTACCTATTTAGGCAACGATTTGTATGCCGTAGTAAGCGACAAGTCGCCAAATGACGGTTTTTTTATTTTTAAGATTAGGCTTGATTCTATTACAGGAGAGGTGTTGCGAGTAGAAAATCTCGGCTTTCGAGGGGATAGGGAACAAGCTGGAGACTTAGAGGCGATTGCGTATGTACCAACCATGAAAAGACTTTATATTACAAGAGAAGCCGACAATACTATTCGGGAATACACATTGGAAGGAAAGCTGACCGATAGAAAAATTTTGGTACCGCCAATTTATAAACGAGCCAGAGGAAACTATGGGCTTGAATCTTTGAGCTTTAATCCAACTACCCAGATGTTTTGGACCTGTAATGAAGGTACGCTGCAAGGGGATGGAGAGCAGGCTACGCCTACCAATCAAGTGAAAAACCAACTGCGTTTACAATCGTTCTCTGCCGATTTTATGCCTTTGCATCAGTATGCTTATCAGATGGAGAAACCCGAAGCTGATAAGCGTGCCTATCTCTATGGAATGGGAGTGGTAGAGGTGACAGGCCTTGATGATGGCAGTATATTGGTCATGGAACGCGAGTTTTACATACCAACTAAAAAGGTGGGGGCTTTCGTCAACAATAAGTTATTTCGAGTGATGCCACAGGTAGCAGTTACCATTGATAATACTGACTCGCTAACGGCAAATAGTCCTTATCTTAAGAAGCAATTGGTAGCCAGTTGGCGTACAACCTTAAAGTTGTTTCATCACCAAATAGCCAATTTTGAAGGTATGTGTTTAGGTCCTCAATTAGCTGACGGCTCACAGGTCTTGGTATTCGTTTCTGATTCTCAAAACCAAGCTGGCGGTGTCTTGAAAGATTGGTTCAAGACATTGGTATTCAAAGTAAGCTTCTAATATTAGCTGTTTCTAATACCAACCAATAATCTCCTTATATGATGTAGGTAGCATATAAGGGTTATTGGGTTATTTGAAGTTTAACGGATAGCTTTAACTTCAAAATGCACTACATTTGCAAATTTAAGAAAAAGGTCTCACTTGATGTTCTGAATTCAAACTTTGTTCTTGAGCTTGCATTTATTTTGTGTTGATATTCTTTAATTTGCTTATTCTTAAAATTCTTGAAATCAATCTTTTAGGTAATGTATTGTTAATAGAGTTTATGAGTGTACTCAATGATCCCTTTTTCCCTATGAAGTAATAGGGATGCGCAAAATATATATTCTTTTTTGTATTTAATGCCTTTGTCAGGCACTTGTGGTCTGCGAATTATAGTCTATAAGTCTGTGATTATTGTTTTTTTTACGTCATGCTTGTAAGGTAAGCTGTATGAGCTATACGGTTTGAGAAACGCTTTAGAATTTTTTTTTTACTTTCCTTATCGTGCTGAGCCCTGTGCTGCACTCAATCAGTGTAACCATAGTTTCCTTGTTGTCTGATCTGATACTTGAGACTGGTTCTTTTAACTAAAGAACCATGACCTTATTCTTTTTGTTCAAAAAAATATTGCAACTATTTCAATATTTACGTATCTCTGCACGGCAAACAGAACAATAAAAAGAAAACGAACAAAAAGACAGTTCCCAAACACTAAACGTGTTTCATAGAAAGAAACGAAGATTAGTCAAAAAGAAAACATCTATTTTCTATATTTTTTTAACATAAAATATTTGCATAATTAAAATGAATTTTACTACCCACGTATTTATCGCCATTTAACAGGAATGCTGCAATTTGGCATTCTTTGTTTTCTGTGTATATGTACTTGCACGGATTTTCCTTGAAATCCTTTCTGTTTTTCTCAACAATGCTGCCGTTTGCAGCATATCGCCTTTGTAAAAAGGCATTACTTTTTCCCTATTTTTTTTATTAATTTTCAACCTATAGGACGAATATCAAACTTCTTATAAAAATGAAAAAGAAATACATTGTACCAGTTTGTCATATCATCCCCATAGAAATCGAAAGCTTACTTGCGGTGGTAAGTGGACATAACTCTGACATCAAAGATTACCAACATGTTGACTTTGATCCAGAAAAATCAGAAGACCACAACGCATCTGATAATCAAGAATACGGAGACTATGAAAATTGAGACACAAAAGAGACAACCAAGTACACAACATTGTAAGAAAATGAGACGAATAATTTTATTAACAAAAACTATCTTTTGCGCCATAGCACTGCTTGTCGTGAGTGCTGGATGCGCAGACGAAACGTTTCCAGATTCTAACTCCAAGGAAGCAGAAACGAGTAAGGAACGTGCCACATCTGTCATTACCATTGACAATGGCACCGCAGGCGTGAGCTTACCACAGTCAACAGCTTCCACACGGGCAACTGTCACCATGAACGAGAAGTTTCAGCTGACCGAAGATAACGACTTTGAAACCGATGCTTACCTTATCAAGGAAGACGGTGATGAAAACATCAACGACAAACGAAAGTTGGCATATCTGCACATACAGTGGAAAAACAAGACCAAAACTGCCAATGGGTGGAATCTTAGTACCTACGAGCCAAGCATCACGTTAGAATGGATTAACAAAGAAGCTGTAGACATTATGCCTGGCGAAAACTGGTATGTGGCAGGCATTGTAGGTGGTGATATGGAAAGAGATGAAGGCATTCCCAGCAGTGTAGAGTTTTATGGACAAGAGGGTAAAAAACCAAAGGTGATGAACGCCTCTGTTGCTGGCAGTGACAGCAAACACAAGTTCAATGTACCGTTTGTGGCTAACTGGGTGAAAGTAGTCATCAAAGGGAAGAACAAAATAGAGTTCCACAACATGCACTTCGAGCCGCAAGGCGTAGTGTTTAAGGTAAAGGTGAAGCGTAATGAGAAGCTGTTGAAGCCAGAAGAACACGAATATATGTTCTCCAGCACAGGACTGTCGCCCAATGGCTTCTTCAGTTTCGTAGACTATGATAAGAGAATAGACCCACGACAAAGCCACAACGTAAGGGTGTCGCACAAAAATCCCGTGAAGGACTATTGGGTGTGGCACCATCCAACAGACTTGCGCGACTTAGGGGATGGCACCGAAAAGCAAACGAATAGAGCTATAATGGCTGCTAAGAAACAATTCCTGTTCTCACATACCACTGAGCTGCGTTATAGGTACACATATC
>CAMQBR010000070.1 GCA_946999045.1 uncultured Prevotella sp. | reverse complement strand
AAAATAATGATATTTAGAATAAGAACCAAGACTTCTTAAATGAAAGAGCCGTGAGACTTTACGAAAATAACTCGGGGAAAATCCTTTTTTCTCACGATATACTCTTAACTTTGCAACAGGTTATTCAAGTTATGCAAAGCGTTGTATATCATCGTGGAAGATAGGTCGTCAAATCATTACCTACTGCATTTCATAACTCATAAGGCTATTGAAAGCCAATCATTTGAACCTAAATGATAGATTTTTATTTAAAAAAGATATAGAATTACTTGTTATTATGAAAAATAATATTTATTTTCGTCCCATAATATGTTCCTGTTACATGATTACGTGTTTGCAGATTATATAAACCTATTTTCAATGTTACTATGAGAGAAGAAGCCTACAAAGTCAAAAGAGATTTTCTCGTTTTATTGAAGAGGTGCCATTTGCGCATATGTATGTTATGTGCATTGTTTGTCCCTCCATCTCAGTATGTGCAATCTACTTACGCAGACTCTTTAACTCGTGAGTTTTATAATGGACAGAAAGTGTCTCAAAAACGACACGTATCAGGAATAATAGTGGATGAAAAAGGAGAAACCCTAATTGGTGTGACCATTGCTGTTAAGAATGGCAAGAATATGTGTCTTACAGATGCTGAGGGGCATTTCAATATATGGCTAAACTCTAATGAGTCAACTCTTGTAATCTCATACATAGGTATGAAAACTATGGAAGTTGCTGCACTTCATGATGGTCCTTTGAAGATTGTCATGAAGGTTGACGATAATCCTTTGAATGAGGTTATTGTAACGGGTTATCAGACGTTGTCTCGTGAGAGAACTACAGGTTCGTTTAATGTTGTAACTGCAGATAAATTGAAAGATAAGTTACAAACGAACATTATTAACCGATTGGAAGGAATGGTCCCTGGACTTGTTTTTCAAAATGGTGAATATTATCTAAGAGGTATGTCAACTCTCCGTGGTGGTCCTACTCGCAATGAGCCTTTGCTTGTGGTAGATGGACTTCCTTTCGAAGGAAATATCAGCAGTATAAACCCTTCTGTTGTTAAGAATATAACTTTCCTAAAAGATGCTGCGGCAGCATCTATTTATGGTGCACGAGCTGCTAATGGAGTTATAGTTATTACAACTATTGATGGAAAGGGAAATGGAAAAACCTCGGTTCAATATGATGCCAGTATAAAGTTCACTCCAGCCCCAAATATGAGTGGACTACATCGGTTGAATAGTAGAGAGTTAGTTGATTTACAAAAGGATGGATTCAAATATGATCCTGGTCAATACGCCTATCTTGACCCACGTGAAAGGGTTAATCCTGTTTTGGAACTTTTGTATAAGAATAGAGCAGGAATGATAGATAATAATGAATTAGAAAAAGGCTTAGAAGTATATCGGAATTTAGATAATCGAAAGGAACTTGAAGATTTCTACACGAAAACAGGGGTTCGGCATCAACATAATGTTAGCATTTTAGGTGGTAACTGGGCTAATCGTTATGCTGTCAGCCTTAATTATGATGGGAATAGCTATAATGCTCGATATCTATCATCAGAGAGATATGGATTTAGCTTACGTGATAACATTGGCTTCTTTAGATGGCTAAATGCTGATCTTAGTGTGACAGGTAGCTTTTCACGTGATAAGGGTGATACTGGTATGGGGCAGTTTACAGATATCTACCATAATTACCCTTCATATACAATGCTTCGTGATAAAAATGGAACACCAATCAACTTTCCTAAATATAAGTCCGATTTTGAATTAGAACGTTTGAAAGAACTTGGACTTATGGATGAGAGCTTTAATCCGATTACAAATCGAAAAGAAGAGAACTTCATAACGAAAGATCAATATTATAAGATTCAGCTTGGATTAAACTTTAAGATTGCAAAAGGTTTAAATTTTGATATTCGTTTCCAGACTGAGAATACTGTGAGTAAGACGACAGAGTTTCATAGTGCAGAATCATATTATGTACGTAATATGATTAACGATGCTGCACAGTATAATACTATGCGGAAGACTCTTACACTCAATGTTCCAAAGGGAGCACAGATGGGAGAGTATAGAAGTGATATGTCTGCTTACACGTTGCGTGCACAGTTAAACTTCTCCAAGGAATTTGGGAAAAACTCTATTACTGCAATTGCAGGTGGAGAGCGGAGACAAAAAAAGTCTACAGGAACCTCTGTCTATTATATGGGCTTCGATGAAAGTAGTTTAGGATATAAGCCTGTTAATCCGTTGACGCTATCATCACTTATGCGAACAGAGTCGCTCAATGGTTATTTCATGTGGCAGTCTATTTATAACAATTATATAACGGATGTAGAAAATCGTTTTGTGTCCTTTTATAGTAATGCTGCTTATAGTTTTGATAATCGATATGATATAACAGGTAGTATTCGTGTAGACCAATCAAATCTATTTGGTACAGATCCCAAGTTTCAATATCGTCCACTTTGGTCAGTCGGTGGTGCGTGGCATATTATGCGAGAGAAGTTTTGGAAAGGTAAAGCATCATGGATTGATAATCTAACCTTAAGGTTAACTTATGGTATTGGTGGAAATATTCCGAAAGATGCAGGACCTTATCTAACTTTAGAAGCTGCACGTTATAATCAGTGGAGTAGAGATTTTGCATCTGCTATCAAGAATCCACCTAATCCAACATTACGTTGGGAAAAGACAGCTACAACAAACATCGGTGTCGATTTCGCTTTCTTTGGGAATCGTATCACAGGTGCCTTGGAGTTCTATAACAAACGTTCGAATGATTTGTTGGCAAACAGGGAAGCTGACCCGACACTTGGATGGCGAAGGGTTACACTGAATTATGGTACAATGTATAACCGCGGTATTGAGTTTATGTTGAGTAGTAATAATATAAGAACAACTGACTTCTCATGGTCTACTACTCTAAACTTTGGTTATAATAAGAATAAGTTGATAGATATAGATGACTCTGATATCAATGTCTTCGGTATAACTTCTGGAAATGCTTCTGTAAAGGGTTATCCATTGGGGGCAATCTTCAGTTTCCGTTATGCAGGATTGAATGGAACAGATGGTACACCACAATATTATGTCGATGGTGGGAGTCGTGTTGCAAAGGAAGTTACATCTTTGGATGATTTGGTATATTCGGGAACAAGAATCCCAAAATATAATGGGTCCCTAACTAATATTTTCACTTATAAGAATTTTAATCTCTCTATTATGTTTGTTTATTATGGTGGTCACGTACTTCGAGGTGAGGCTGCTCCTTTCCTTTCTGTTGCCCCAACAACAAATGTGAATCGAGATATTCTGAATAGATGGCAACAACCTGGTGATGAGAAACGTGCTAATGTAACTCCAGCATTTACGGGTTATAGCCTTGATGCAACAACGGTTCGTCACCCTTGGTATGCTGCTGATGTTCATGTTATTAAAGGAGATTATGTAAAGTTACGTGACTTGTCGCTTACCTATAACTTTGATAAGCAGCTAATTGGGAAATGGGGGTTTAGTAATTTGGCTCTGATACTACAAGTGCAAAACCTCCTGACTTGGTGCGCAAATAATGAAGGGATTGACCCTGAGGCTCTCGGAATATTTGGTTACGGATGGGGACAAAGAGGTATTCCTAACCCAACGACTTGGTCAATTGGTTTATCTGCTAAATTTTAAGTTAATAAGAAATGAAGAATGTTACGACAATATTGTCAATCTGTGTTGTGGTGATGCTAACGGGTTGCAATGATTTTCTTGATATAAAGCCTAAGGGTGAGAAAATCCCTACAACGGTGAGTGATTATGAAACGTTACTGAACTATGAAAGTGTGCAGAAAGTTTCAGACACTTATTCTGCATACCTTACGGATGATGTTTTTCTTCCTGACGTTGCAGAAGGTACTGCTACGCCTGGATTAAACAGTGTAGACCAGTCTATTCGTAACCTATATCTTTTTAAGAAGGAGGTTTTTGGCGATGCACAAGATGATGGATTTTGGTTTGCTTCTTATAACCGAATTTATTATTACAATACGGTTATAGATAATATCATGAATGCTGACGGCTCTGATGAACAACAAAAACTCTCTATTCGAGCTGAGGCTTTGATAAGTAGAGCATTGGAGTACCTTTATCTTGTTAATGGTTACGCAAAACATTATGATGTACGTACGGCGGAGTCGGACCCTGGTGTACCTCTAATATTAGATGAGGATATTTCAAAGAAGAACCTTGTTAGGGCAAGTGTTAAAGATGTTTATGCACAGATTTTGTCTGACTTACAAACTGCTTTGCCGAATTTACCTGTGCAGGCTAAAGGAAATGCTTTTAGAGCATCAAAGGCTGCAGGATATGGTGTTTTGGCTAAAATGTATTTGTATATGGGTAATTACGCTGAGGCTTTAAAGGCTGCAAACGAAGTGTTGGAAATTAACAATTCTTTATTAGATTTGAAGAAGTATGCCGTGGTAAAACCGCAAAGTTCTATAGGACGCACCAATGTTCCGCAAGATATTGATAACCCAGAAAATATTTATATTAAATTTGCACCATACGTGTATGGTTTGAGTTCTAAGGTCTTTGGCTCTGACGAACTTATTAGCCTCTTTTCTGAGGATGATATGCGACTTCAAATCTATTTTACAAAGAACTTCCGTAATATCCCAACAAATAAATATGTCTGGGCTCCTTACTTACGAGCAAATTTAGCAGTGTCATCTCCTGAAATCTATCTTATTGCTGCAGAATGTGAAGCACGAGAAGGGTCTGTTGAGCGTGCCATGTCTCTTATTAACAAGTTACGAGACAACCGAATCAAAAATAATACAGATATTGTTGCAACCGATAGGAACGATGCTTTGCATAAGGTTCTTGAGGAGCGCAGACGTGAACTTGCAATGTCTGGTATGGTGAGGTATATTGATCTAAAGCGGTTGAATCAAGGATCACAATTTGCAAAGACTGTAACTCATATTACAAGTGAGGGGACGTCTACTTTAGAGCCCAATTCGCCTCTTTATGTACTTCCTATTCCCGCAAAGGTCATGAGGTTTAATAAGAATTCAATGCAACAAAATGAAAGATAATAATATGTTACGTAGAAGTGGACTTTTAGTTCTTTTACTTTTCTTCTGTTTGATTATTCAATCTAAGGGTGTAATACTTGTGGGACGTGTTTCTAATCCTGCAATTAAGCAACTCTATGTTTTTTCTGTTTATGATGAGCAGAATGTTTATTTGCTTCCACTTGATTCAATAAGAGTTGTGAATCAAGGTTTTAACTATCATAATGATACGTTGAAATCTCAGCTGCTCTTTATTACCCCTGTCTCCGAGAAGAAAGATATGGAGGCTGCCTTCTTGCAAGGTTGTTACATCTTTCCTTCTAATGGCATGAATGATTTTGTCTTTTCTTTCAGCGCAACAAAGGGTATAAAAGTCGAATCAAGTAGTTCGCCTTTTCAAACTCTTTATGAACAGTTTGTGAAAGAGCGTGATAGAGTAGGGCAAAAACAACTTCTTGACTCGCTTGATCAGGTGTTCTATGCTGCGAGAGAAAAGAATGATAACAAGGAAATGGAAGAAATAAAGAGGACAACAGCTCCTATTTATAATAATGCTTATAAGCAACTACGGTCTTGGCTTGACACACAGATTACTGCACAGTGTGGCATTCCTTTTGGCATTTATCTCTATTATACATATAAACTGCAGCATTCTAAACTTGATACAAAAGCAAAGGTTGATGAGGCTGAACGTATGTTACAGGGATTTGGTCCAGACTTGCAAGATTCTCATTATTATCAGCTTGCTTTTAGAAAGGTGTTGAAAGCAAAAAGCACACTTGTAGGTGAGAAGGCACCAAATATAGTTGGTGTTAATGAAACAGGGAAACGTATCAGTCTAAATGATTTCCGTGGGAAGTATGTATTGGTAGATTTCTGGAGTTCAAGCTGTAAATGGTGCCGTAAGGAAACGCCAAACATTCGTAAGGCGTACGAGGAGTTTAAGTCTAAGGGTTTTGTAGTGTTAGGTGTGTCTACTGATCTTCATAAGACTGAATGGCTAAAAGCGATTGAGACAGATAAGGCTACGTGGACTCATCTTCTATTACCAAGGGAACAGCGTTCTCGTGTTTTAGAATCATATAATATTATTTCTATCCCAGAGATTTTGCTCATTGATCCAGAAGGAAACATTCTTGCTAAGGGTTTGCGTGGTGAGCGGATTTATGAAACAGTAAAAATGTATTTGAAATAGAGCTTAGCAAGCTTGTAATATTATTGTTTGTTTTAATTTAGTTTGCTGCCATTTTTAACACTCTTGGTACTATGTTTATTATCAGTACTTTATATCTAATAATAGAGTGATAGAAATGACAGCAAACTTTATTTTATAATGTTGTCTTTTTTAAACTAAGCATCCAATATTAGCCGCTTTTGTGTGGGCTTCCAACTTTACTACCTTTGCCCTAAAAACTTATGTTTGTACTCAACGAAACAAATGTTTTTCGGGTTTGTTGCACTCC
>CAMQBR010000069.1 GCA_946999045.1 uncultured Prevotella sp. | reverse complement strand
AATATGTTGTCAGTTAATCTTCATTTGTTGGTGTCGTTTGCAAATTTACGCAATATGCACAGAGTCAACCAACAAGTGCAAAATTACAAAACGTGTTTGAAGAACTTGCACTTAGGTGTAGAAAAGTTTAATTTTTTTTCTATCGGTCTTTCATTTAGTTTCTTTTGTATCAACATCATTCTCTTGTCTATGTAATGTTCAAACGAAACCTTTTTCAGTATAATATATTGTCTGATTAGCTTATTTACATTCGCAATAGCTTCCTTTTGCCATGAGCAATATAGAGATCGGTGAAGTTACATGGTTACACCTAAGTACTTGGTAAATATTAAGTACTTGGTAAATATTGTAAGCATCCAACTGCAAGTAGTCCGTTATTTCCTACCGTACCAAAATCACATCAATGTATAAGTGTTACCAATGGTTAATTAAACACAATATTATGTAATAAATGGGGGGGGTGGTACACTAACCTTACAAAGTTGTTAACTTTGCAAAAAATTCAAAAAAGCAATAAAATGAGAATACAAGAAGAAAAAGAAGAAGGAAAAAGATTATATCAAGTTCCACAAATAAAAATTATTAAAGTTGATCAAGAAAACCTTTTAGGAAACTGTGTTTCCGTAGAAGCAGAGATAGAAGACATTCCAGATGAAGAGGAAATAGACGAATAAAAAATATTACTTGAAAAAATGAAGACATCTTTTTATTTAAAGCCGATTGCAAATATTACAGTATCACTTGTTATTACCATTGTGTTGTTTATCCTTGAAGGGTGTACCACAGACATAGCAATGCTTGGAGATAACGAACAAAAAGTAAATAAGAAATCGCCAATTTCCTCGAATGACACGACACATTTGCAAATAGATGCGCTTGTTGACGAGAATAGTTTTGATGCACCTAATAGTAAGAAAGCCTTACAACTATCCCTCACATCAAAAGCAGTGCAAAGCCGAGCATTAGCAATAGGCCAGAATGGAAAAATAGAGAAAAATCAAGATTTTGAGGCTATTTGCTATATTATGAATCCAAAACTTCATAAGTTAGGGCGATTTACATTAAACTGGAAAACAAAAGAAGAAAGTATACAAGTTACTGAAAAAGGAAAACGTATTATAAAAAAACAGTTGAAATTAGATGGGAAAAGAACACGCACTGTAGTCATAACATGGCTTTATAATGGGAAACCCAGTAAGATAGAAGGAGGAGACTGGAAAGTCTGTGCTATTGCTGGCGGCGGAAAGCAGATAAGTAAAGGAGGTAATAAACTTGAGGCTATAAGTTTTGTGCCAGAGGTTGTGAATAACCAACGAAAAAACGAAGGCTTGGTAGTAATACCCTTTATATCTGAATATACCCCTATTCTGATAAATCCAACATCAAAAATACCACAGTTGAGGTTTAAATTTAATATGGCTGGAACTTTATTAAAAATAAAGTTAAAATGCAATGATGAAGTATCAAAAGATAGAGAGTTCTTTTTCAAAACCACAGGTATAGACCCACGAGGGGAATTTTGGCTACAGGATCTTACACCACAATATCCAAAAGATGCTCCCATTAGAACAATGTGGGTAAAGGCACTGCCTTCAACCCCACAATCGCCAAATACTGATTTGGACGTATATAATACTATCTTGCGTGCTGACGATGCTCAAGAGTTGAAAATAGGTAGAGACAAATATTTTTTATGGTATATATGGGGTATGCCAAATACGGAACGCTCTTTTCACGAAACAATCATGGGCGCAATGAACGGAGGTTACATTATAAAAAATGTAAAAAAACAAGGTCCATTGTGGACATCGTATAACTTCAAAAACGACTATGGAAAATTAAAAACGTTTAACCTTGCCATTCATGCACCAGAAGCATTTCCCAGCTTCTTCTTCCTTAATGTATTGGAACGTGTAGCAGAGCATAACCTAAAAGCTCCCAAAACATGGTGGGAGAGCGATGATAAGGTGAAACCTATACGGAATAAATTTTCCAAACAATACGTTCCAGACAAAAGCGTGTTTTTTACTTACGACCAAGCTGTAAATCCTGATAATATGCCCAAAGGATATCATTTACCGTCAATAGACGAAATGACTATTTTGTTTCCGTATGAAGGCAATAGTGATAGCGCAGGTAAAGATTTTCGTTGGGATAAAGATTTCACAAATCCCAATTCTTCGTGGACAGAGTGGCTCACATTATATGCACTCCAACTAACACATGAAGAAAGGTCTAATCCTTCGAAAAAGATGTGGGTGGTGTGCGACAATGCTACATCGGGTAAGTTTAATACATTTCATGGGGAAACAGGAAAAGTAATACAAACAGCTTTCCAAGAGCGCAACATAAAAGGATTCAACTCTTATATCTATAATCCAAATGGAGGAGACATATTTTATAGTGTACGTTTTGCAGAAAATCCAATTTACCACAACAAGATACGCTGTGCCTATAGATGGGATTTCAGAAATGTGGGATGGGTAAAAAATGGCAATGATACCGAACGCCAGATGATTGTTACCAGCAGATGGATTGGCGATGCCCCATTAACAGTAAAGGATATTGCCAATGAACAATGGTGGAGCAAAAACAATAAATATGATGTGGTGCGCAAATTACCTGCACAAGGAGAGGTAACTAAGAAAGGGACACATAATATAGGTATAGCTGGTTCGTATATGTGTTCGGGTATGTACGACTTTGGTACTTTTAGCAATGGTAATTTTGTACGCTCATTTAATAAAGAATATGGAAAGACAATACAAAGAAAGTCGTATGGTGTAGATGTCGGACTTGTACGGCCATTTAGAAATTTAATGATGTGTAATGAGAAAAGTAAGGATGGAGGAAATACATTCTATGAGGAAAATACAGGTAAAGGAACAGGACAAATATTGGATATGAAACCTTGAAAATAATAATTATAAATTTTACTTGGCAAGATACTTATTATTAAGGTTAGTTCTATAAATTACCACCGTAAAGTTTTTTTTATGTCAGTGTTTTTACGTTTTGTCATCTTGTGAGCTTTTTGGGGGTTCAATTTGCTTGTTCGTTCAGTTGTATAGTTCGCTATACTCCTTTACTCACAAACAAATTGACCTCAAAAATAGTGCAAGCCGAATACAATCAAACTTGTTTGAATTGTTGAGGCGCAGCCTGTTTTATATAAAAATAGTCTCACCATCTGTCAAAGCTAATTTATAGAACCACCCTAATTTTATAAAATTTACTAACAAAATACAGAGACAATTTATAAAACCAGTCTAAGTATATTAACTTTTAACTTAACTTAAATGCCCATAAAGTTAGTGTACATCGAAAAGATAGCAATGTTTCAGCCTACAAAATGAGTTGTAGGTTGATTTTTTTTTAGTATCTTTGCAATAAAGCCGATATATTCGTACCACTTTTAAAAATTATGATATTTGTATAAGGTTGGTTCTATAAATCAGCTTTGACAGATTGTGAGACTATTTTTATATAAAACAGGCTGCGCCTCAACAATTCAAACAAGTTTGATTGTATTCGGCTTGCACTATTTTTGAGGACAATTTGTTCGCGAGTAAAGGAGTATAGCGAGCTATACAACTGAACGAACAAGCAAACTGAACCAAAAAGGACCTACAAGATGACAAAACGTAAAAAAATACTGACATAAAAAACTTTACGGTGGTAATTGATAGAGCCGCCCATAATATATTTATATTCAATATCTTAAATGTTAACAAACTATTGATGAAACAGAAAAAAATATTTTTAGTCACATTGCTGGTCAACCTCTTTGTGCTGTATGGCAGAGCAGATGTGTTGAGTTCCTCTACCCTTATGCCAGCAAAAGGTGCTCCTAATCATCTTTATACGATAGCGGTAAGTGGAGCGAAAAAAATACAAATCAGAGGTGAGTACTATGCCTCTGGTAACGTCTACACCTCCTTGCAACCACTGCAGCAAGCCGATATTGTCGCACCACGTCAAACAGGCAAGTTTGCCGTTATATCCATCAACGACGCATTGCATCGCATAACGGTAGCTTATGCCAATACTCCCATGCAGCCTGCCGTTGCCACTTATGCCAACGCCGTGGTGTACCCTGCACAGCAAAACAACGTTGGAGTGGCTGTCGCAACTAAGAAGAAAGGGGTGTACACCTTGAGCAACAATGTGTTGGCTGCCTCGTTCATGAAAGTAGACGGACAACTGTATTTTGCTGGATGCAAAGCCATGAGCCTGCAGCCTGGCACCGAACTCTTTGTGGTAACTTTTGGTAATGGTATGCGTGTTCCTGCTTCTGCCATGAAATTAAGGAGCGTTGAACTTGTAAACTTGCCTGCCAACCCACAAGCGGTGGGTGGTGCGCAACATTATCCTGGTAAGGCATTGGTGGCAAAGTATGAATACCAGGTTGGCAACGCCACCCTACAAACGGTATGGAAAGCCGTACTAAGAGACGGTAGTCACTACCTAAGAAGCGAGATGGAGATGACAGGTCTGGGCGATGTAGATATGCACAGCGTGGTACCTCTTTCATATATGGTAGATACAAAAGCCGCTGGTAGTGTGCCACAGGTGGTGGGAAACACCCGAGGTGCTGTGATTTTGAGTAATCAGTTGTTTGCAGGATTGGAGAATCCCGTTGGATACAATACCGTGGGCAATGCGGTAGGAAACGACCATGCGTACAAGTTGGTGAGCAATAAGGAGGAGAACTTGCAGGTGGCATCATGGTCGCAGGTAGATGAGGCTCGTCTGCCCATGCGAGTAATTGAAGCTACTGGTGCAGCTTATCCGCAGGTTAGCTCCTATACCATGCACGATGTTGTATTGAAGAAGAATCAAAAGGTGTCGGTAACGGTTAGCTATACAGGCGGTTCGCATCGGCTTAACTTAGGTGGAGCCGACTTGCTGGATGCTCATGGTGACGTTGCTGCCAGCGATTATCACAAGGGATATACGGGTTCTACCCAGAAAGACAATGCGTTTTCTTTCATTGCTCCTTACGATGGGACATTCCATTTACGTGTCTTTGCGGAGACAAAGACCGAGACGATAACGGCTACCAGCAAACTAACAGTAGCCATTTCCTCGCCCAAGAAAAACATTGTAGCGCAACAAAACTTGGTGCCAATACAGGGACTTTGGAGCAGAAATACTACCTTGAGAAATGGAGAAACGTGGAAAATATCAAGTGTTGTGGGATTAGTTGCGCAAGATGGGCAACAAGCCAATAATGACATAAATAAGACACAGAAACGCCGTTCGTTCCTTGCTTACTCCGAACGTGAGCGCGCTGTACCATGGCGTTCAAACCCAGTTTACATTTCATGGTACGAACTGAACATTGATCGCAACAACGCTTTAGACCCCACAGGCAACATGAAAGCCAGTCAGGTGCTGAACATTCTTAATCAATGGAAAGAAAAACTCTACGACCGTTATGGTGTAGCTCCCAACAGTTTTGTGATTGATGATGGATGGGACAATTACGGCACGTGGACGTTTCATGCAGGCTTTCCCAACGAGTTGCGCGACATTGCAGCCAAAGCAGCTACAATGGGTGCTGGTGTTGGCGCATGGTTAGGACCCGTTGGTGGGTATGGACAAAGCGGAGAATATCGCAGAAACTATTGGAAAGACAAAGGGGGCATGATGCTTTCAAACCCTGCCTACTACAAAGTGTTCTTGGATGCGGCTACCAATCTCACTAAACATAACGGAAACTTCAACTTCTTTAAGTTTGATGGCATCTCCGCACAGTTCTCTGCAACAGGTCCAGACAAGGGTGATGTAGGCAACGAAAATGCTGAAGGTATTATTCGCTTGGAGCGTTATGTGCGTGAAAAACTCAAGCGCAATATCTTTTTCAACACTACAGTAGGTACCTGGGCCAGTCCTTTTTGGTATCATTTTACGGATGCTACTTGGCGACAGGAGGGTGATTATGGAACCATTGGCAACAACACCATTGACCGTGAAAACTGGATTACTTATCGCGATAGACTGGTGTACCAAAACTATGTGGTGAGTTCACCGCTGTGTCCTATCAATACTTTGATGACTCATGGGTTCATCCTCACCCGCTTTGGACAGGTGAGCAAGAATATGGACTATGAGGCATGCAGGCGTGAGTTGCGTTGCGCCTTTGCTTGTGGTTCGGGTATGGTGGAACTGTACAACGACTATGCCTTGATGAACAACATCGCTGACGGCAAATTGTGGAGCGACTTGGCAGAATGCATGCGGTGGCAGAAACGCAATGCCGATGTCCTTCCCGACATACATTGGGTTGGTGGCAATCCTTGGAATGGTGTCAAGGCTGCGGTTTATGGTTGGGCTGCATGGAATGGAACTAAGTCGGTGCTGACGCTTCGCAATGGTGGAAATAACGAGCAAGCATACCAGTTTACACTTCGTGAGGCTCTTAACATTCCTGCCAATGTGCATGGATGTGTAGTATTACGCAAATCGTTTGGCGAACAAGCTACTTTGAATGGACTGCAGGAAGGCTTACCCGTTGACATAGACCGCTTGCTTATCGTAAAATTACCAGGCAGCAGCGTGTATAGTTTCGAGGGCTTGGATGCTTCGGTATCTGCCGTGAATGTCAAGCAACACAGGGTATGTTCATTACGCTGATTTAGGTTGGGTGTTTTATTATGGGCGGTTCTATCAATTAGCTTTGACCGATTGTGCGACTATTTTTTAGGTCAATTTGTTTTTGAGTGAAGTAGTATAGCGAGCTATACTACTGAACGAACAAGAAAATTGAACTAAAAGAGTTTACAAGATGACAAAACGTAAAAATGCTGACACAAAAAACTTTACGTTGGTAATTTATAGAACCGCCCTTATTTGTTTAATACTCTTAAGTAGGTTAAAGCGTACAGCAAGATACATTATTATAGGATATTTTTTAATCATATCCTTGAACGGCAAAAATTTTAATCAGCTGGGCAACGCACTCTGTTTCGGTCATGGAGGTGGGAAAGCCGTAAAGGCGCATTACCAATCGGTCGTTGTCACGGTGGGCTTTCAGCAGTTCGTGGGGCATCAGCGTGGGGTCGTACAGGTCGGCAAGGCTCGAGTCGGGGTACAGTTGGCGTGCGTCCAATATGCGCTGCGCCGCCTGTGCTATCTCCGCACGCTGCTCATCGGTAGCCTCGGGCCACGGAAAGTTGTTGTACACAATGTCCTTGCTATAACGATAGTCGCTTTTCAACCGCCCACATACCGCCCGCATCCACGCCATGTGCACGTTGCTCTCCAACACACCGAAGTGGTAAAGCGTGGCAGAGGGAATGAGATGAACAGAGTCACTGGCAAATATTCCTTTCGGAATAAAACCCATAGGGACATATTTTCGTTTTTCGGATGATACACGAGGCACTATGATAGAGGTTCCTTCTGGCATGTTCTCCACATGAAAGCGAGTTGGCGTATCAGCCAGTTTACGGGTTCCTGCGCTCTTACTCGCTAATCTAAGTTCCCTTACATTCGTTACTCGCTCATAGCATAACGGCATTGATTTAATCTCTCGTGGTGAGCAATTGCCCAACCATAGGCAATAACGAGGTTGTTGCTGAATAAATTCTGTTGCCCCATACCATGGGTGAAAACATGCTTCTGATTGTGGCTCTCGTTTAACAAATTCTTCTTTTTCATTTTTTGTAAACAGATAATTACCTCCATCAATAGGCTTGTTTCCTATCCCCATTACAGGTACATCACACAAACTCGTGCTTCTGCTGTATATGAAAACATCTGGCGCATCACAAAGATAGGCGTTAAGGTTGCTCACCTCCAGTTTCTGTCCGTTG
>CAMQBR010000068.1 GCA_946999045.1 uncultured Prevotella sp. | reverse complement strand
TACTATCGTAATGAAGCCAAATAGAAGGACTAAAGGATAAAGATTTCCTAAATAATTAGGAAACTATCGAGTAAGGTTGAAAATATGAAAACCTACAGCTTACAGAGAAAAAAAACGCAAGGATGAGGAATATAGATTACCTACATATACATATATACATATGGTGAGTAAATTGTATAAAATACATTTTGTCATCTTTTACCTTCTTTTTAGCTCAAAAAATATGTATCAAATCTAATAAAACTAATTTATAATAACCGTTTTTAAGGTTTATGAGAATTGAATAAAGAAGGTAAAAAGAGGGAAGAAAAAGGTTTAGAAAAATGGTATTTACAAATATACCTATTTAATAATGTGAGAGGAAGTGCTGAAGATATAGCTCACGCAACATATTGCGAGCAGCAATACGACAATGCGCTTTATGATACATACCCCATGGGGCTAATAATTGCAGAACATTGTATCCATAATAAAGTGAATTGGGTGCTGAAACGTCCAATAGATTATGCCCCATACAGAAATAACGAGTATTGCTAAATGCAAAAGGAGCTAAGGTTGGTATTATATCATCGTGACATCCAAAACGCTGGGTAAGCTGATGATATTGGGGTTGACGTAAAGCTGGTGGCAAGTAGATATAAAGCGGAACAGAACGTTCCCAACGTTTTTCCACTACATCATAGTTGAGAATAGATCGCACGTTATGGTCGCCTGTTACAACCAAAATAGTGTTTTTAGCGGCAAGCGACTGTTTAAACTGAGTTAAAAACTTCGCCAACACCTTATTATAATACCTAAAGCCCGTGAGATACTTATTTAAAACCTTTTGATTTTTCTCTGTGAAGCACTTGTTTTGGTACACCTTACTACCAAGTACAGGCAAATGCAAATGTTTAGGGAACTCAAAAGGCGGATGATTCGTAGTAGTCATTACGGCTATCATTTGAGGACGCTGTGTTTTTTCAGAAAGTTGTTTTAGGAGGTATTGAAAGAGAAACTCATCATATACACCGATACTATTGTATTGTGCGCAAGGATTATCCTTCAAAATACTAAACTTGTCCCTAACCTTCTTAAATTGCTGATGCGTTAACGCTTCCGCACTATTTTCCCAAGCCATGTCCATACCCGACAAGAACTCTGTATCATATCCACTTTGATTAAAAGGAATAGCAATAGATGTGGGCAACAATTTCAAACGATACTTCGATGCGAAAAAGCGAGGATAAGGCGTGCCTACTATCAGATTTTCGATAGAAGCAATGGTACCATTCTGTACCGACAGAAAATGTCGAAACAACAAATCTTCCTTAAAATGACGCTGTAAGCCCAAATACATATCACAGTTTTTGCTATGCAATTCAAAAAGATAATTGCTCCAGCTCTCACTATAAATAATAACAATGTTCGGTTGCAATATATGCCATGTCTTAGGTACATCTACAAACAACGCCTTTTGCAAAGCCTGCAATGTATCATTGTTTTGCAACACTACCTTACCTTGCGTATATACATTTAAAGCTTGCCGAACGGATGCAAACTGATATTCTTTTAGCAAAGAGGCTACGCTTTTTATCTGGAAAGAATTTTTCTTCTCTTTCAAAGCCTTCTTCAACATATAAGGCGCATTAGGTACAATATCGTTGATAGTTTTATCAACTGAAACAAAGGTATCCTCTATTTGTAGGGGAAATCTCCAAACAGATCCGCGCAAACATACAAACAGCACAATGATATAAGCCACCATTAATACCCAATGCCATTTTTGATAAGGCTGGTTATTAGAATTCTCTATTCTCTTGGTAAGCCAAACTATCATAATTGTTATCAAAACAATAATATAGAAGTACAAAACGCAATGGTACTCTTGCCAAATAGTTTGTAACAAACTAAGAGGCCCTTCGTTAAAGAAATCGAAAAAAGTGATGTTAATGTGGGAATTGAAGTTAGAATAAAAGCCTAAATCAATCATACACAATAAAAAAAGCAGAACGTAAACAAAGACAAAATACCATCGAATACATTTATTAACGCAGGCAGAAATGCTTGCTCTGCCCAACTTGCCACAGACAGGAATACCTACTCCCCCTGCGAGTATGATGATGCTTAATAAGGTAGGCAAGAGTAAAGTGTAGGCTGTTACCTGCAAATCAAAACGTAGAGCATTGAATATCAATAAAGAAAGAGAGTGTAAGTTTTTACTTATCAAAGTAAAAGGAACAAAGATACCTACAAAAACTAAACGAAACAAGGCTAATAGCAAAATAACTATTAACCCATATTTGCACAATTTCGTGATATATTTTATCATGATGATACTTGTCTGTAAAACTATCCTCTCATTTCAGTTGCCAACAGGCTCTCCAAATCTTCTGCTGATAATCGTAACTGGAATTCTCCATTCATGGCAACACTAATACGACCTGTTTCCTCGGAAACGACAATAGCAATGGCATCACTTTTTTGCGACATTCCCATAGCCGCTCTATGTCGCAACCCCAACTCTTTAGGAATGGTAAGGTCGTGCGATACAGGTAAGATACAACCTGCTGCCATAATTCGTTTCTTAGAAATAATCATAGCACCATCGTGTAAAGGGGAGTTTTTGAAGAATATATTTTCTATCAATCTTTGGTTGATTTTGGCATCAATCACATCACCTGTATCCATTATGTCACTTAATGTCATACTGCGTTCTATAACGATAAGTGCCCCTACTCTTCCCTTTGCCATACTCATACATGCCAGAACAATAGGCACAATGGTTTCTTTGTCTTCTTCAATTTTATCGTTGCTGCCTTTGAAGAATTTGGCAATGAACTGAAATCGTTGGTGTGCTCCTAATTGATATAAGAACCGACGTATTTCTTCCTGAAACAAAATGATCAGTCCAATAACACCTACACTTACTAACTTATCCATAATAGAACCGAGCAGGCGCATTTCTAATACCTGACTAACAAAAAGCCATATTAGAATAAAGAATAAGATACCAATAAACACATTGAGAGAACGGCTCTCTTTCATGAGTCTATATACATAGTAGAGCATCAACGCTACTAAAAATATATCGATTATGTCTTTTATGCCAATTTCAAAAGGGAGCATATTTCTTGAATTTATAGGTTTGTATTTTTTTGGAGGGGGAGTTTTTAGAAGTTACTTAGCTTTGAAATTTGAACTTTATGCTTAAGCTTATACTTTGAACTTTATGCTTAAGCTTGTTTTGTCCTGAATTTCATAGAAACCATAGAATAAACTCGCCAACTACCCCCCTATCATGTGCTCGTAAATCAGACATACTTCAACGGCTTCTTTTACATCATGTACACGAAGAATAGCTGCACCTTTTTGTAGAGCGATAGTGTTGAGAACAGTAGTGCCATTTAGAGAGGTCTCTGGGTTACCACCAATCAGTTTAAATATCATACTTTTGCGAGAGATGCCTACCAACAAAGGCAAATCTAAGACATGCAAGTTCTCCATTTCTTGATATATGCGATAGTTATTATCTACCGTTTTACCAAAGCAGTAACCAGGATCCAAGATAATATCTTTTGCACCTAAAGCATATAGTTCTTGTATCTCATTAGAGAAAGCTAAAAGCATATCGTGGATATTCGACTTAACAGACATTAATATATATGGTACTTTCAAATCGGCAACGGTCTTGAACATACTTTCAGTTTCGTGGATAGGGGTATTGACAATACCAGTGAGTCCTCCTTCTGATACGTCATTAATTATATCAGCTCCCCACTCTTCGATACATTTACGAGCAACGGCAGGGCGATAAGTGTCTACGGAAACAAGGGCATCGGGCTGTTCACGACGCACAATGTCTAAAGCAAACTTTAAGCGTTTGCACTCTTCTTCTTCTGAGACTTCAAAAGCTCCCGGACGAGTAGAAAAGGCTCCTACATCTATCATCTTACCACCTTCGGCTATAATTTGATTAGCACGGTCGGTTATTTCTTTTTCTGTTTGTTTTCTACTTCCTTCGTAGAAAGAATCGGGTGTTACATTGAGAATACCCATTACACATGGTTTGTCCAAACTAAAAAGTTTGCCACGAACATTTATTGTAAAATGTTTCATTGTTTTTGATTGCTCTATAGTCCACATGCTTTTTCTAAAAAAGCAAAGAGAACTGGTAGGTTATTTTTATATTTTATTTTTACAAAGGTAAGAGCTTTTTACAAAATACTCAAAATAATAAGATGATATTTTTTCTCTTTAGACTAAAGTTATATTGTGCAGATAGATACAAAGATTATATTGAAAAAGGAGTAAACGGACAAATTTCAGTTTATTTCTGTTTACTCCTTTTTTATATAGATGTTACGAAACAATATTAGCGAAAAAGTTATTTCACTGGTTGTAATTTCTGTTTATAATCCTTAAGATTGTTCAGCAGTTTGATGGCAGCCTGCGCTTGTTTATCATAACGCAAGCCATATCTTATAGCTCCACCTTGATAATAATAGGCGGCAAGAATATCAGAAGCTATTATCTGCTTAATTTCGTTTTTGTTCTTTTCTAAATCAAGAGCCACATTATGTTTGAGCTTATTTTTAAGAGCCTCAAACTCTTTTTTAGCACCATCATAATAACCTTCAAAGCGAGCCACTTTCTCTAATTCCTCCAATACCTTTTTAGAACCAGGATCGTAAGTAAACTTATTTTTAATCACTTGCTGCTTAAAATCATCAAACTCCTCATCTGTTAAATCAAATAGCGAAGGTTCTGCTATGGTTTTATGATTGGCTATATAATTAACAACATAATTAAACATTGTTTCAGTGCTATCACCATGTTGCAGATAAGCAGAGATATTAGCAATAGTATCTGGCTTTACCTCTATGTCAGGAGTAATACCTCCTCCTCCTTTTACTTTTCTACCATTCCGTGTAAAAAACACATTTGCTAACGAATCCACACACTGTTTATTTTTTTTATGCAAACTATAATTGATAGCTTGGATACAACGGCCGCTTGGAATATAATAATGCGCTGTGGTAACTTTCATGTTTCCATGATAAGGTAGTTGCATAGTAGTCTGCACCAATCCCTTACCAAAAGTGCGAGTACCCATAATCACCGCACGATCTAAGTCCTGCAAGCTTCCACTGGTTATCTCACTAGCACTGGCTGTAGAGTTATTAACCAATACTACCAATGGCATCACCGTATCAACTGGTTCCATACGCGTTTGGAAAGAGTGGTTAGCACGAGGCATTTTACCTTTGTTGGTAACAATGGTTATGTCTTTCGGTACAAAGATATTTACTAAGTCAACCGACTCTTGTTCTGCTCCTCCCACATTGCCACGCAAGTCAAGAATAAGACGTTTGGCTCCTTGTTTCTTCAGCTCTATAAATGCTTTGCGTACCTCCTTAGCACAACCTTCATAAAATTGAGAGAGATTAATGTACCCCACTTGCAGAGGTAACATACCATAAAAAGGAATAATAGGCAGCTGTATGGTGCGACGTTTAATTTTAAATTTCATTATTTTTCCAGTAGAAGGTCGCTTAATCTTGAGCAGAAACGTAGAGCCAGCCTCGCCTCTCAGATGCTCACTTACATAAGAGTTATCTTTGCCCACCATGGTAGAATCGTCAATTTGTAAAATAATATCGCCCTTTTGCAAACCGACTTCAGCGGCTGGCATATTGGCATACGGCTCATCTATCACCGCATTCTTGAGTTGGAGATTATAACGAATAATAGCTCCAATACCACCATATTTCCCAGATAAAAACTGTTTAAAATCTTTAGAAGCACTCTCTGAATAATATTCAGTATATGGATCCAACCTATACAGCATCGCATTGATGCCATAACTTATCACCTCATTTGCATTGAGGGTATCAACATACATCAAATCAAGATTTTTGTAAACCTCGTTGAATATCTCCATATTCTTAGCAGTTTCAAATAAGTGATTTTTGTCTTTCTGGGCATAAGCACCTAATGGTAGCATTGCCAATAATGCGAAGCATTGTATTATTTTTTTCATCATACCTTAATATATATATAGGACAAAGGTAGCACTTAAAGCTCAAAATATACAGCAAACGGCATAAAAATATGAAAAATTCAAGTTTTTGTTGTTTTTTTTTGAAAAATGTTTGGCAGTTAAAAAAAAACGTTCTATCTTTGCAATCGCAATCAGAAAATTGATTACAGCAAATGCTTCAATAGCTCAGTTGGTTAGAGCACCTGACTGTTAATCAGGGGGTCGTTGGTTCAAGCCCATCTTGAAGCGCACAGAGCGGAAGTCCTATCAAAAGGGTTTCCGCTCTTTTTCGTAAGATTTTTTCCTTATGAGGAAACTCATAAGATAGATAGGTATAATAGGAGAGATTTGGCTCTTGATTGTTTCAAACTTTCATTTTGTCTTATGGGAATCAATACAGCAGACCTTTATAATACAACGGATTTTGACGGAAAAGTCATTGTGTACTATCGTACCAAGACAAAGGACAGGAGGAATGATAACGCTGAAATACAGATAGATGTGCCATCATGTATAATGCCTATCGTCGAAAATATAGGGGAGTTGGACGTGTTTTTGAGTTCCATAAGAAATATTATGACATGAAGTCATTTAATAAGGCTGTAAATATTGGATTGAAAGAAGTAGGAAAAGAAGTTGGAATAGACAATCTCCAATTCTATGCTGCACGACATTCTATGACTACCATTACAGTCAATGATGTGGGAATAAGTAAGTACGTTGTTAATGATATGTTGAATCATACTGACCAAGCATTGAGAGATATAGAGCCACAATAAAGAATAAAGGGAATGGAAACAACCAGTTTAAGTATAGGTTCAGCGATAAGAGAGACGCTTGTACGTCATGGTGTTGATAAGCGGGTGAGTAAGATTTTCCCGCTTGTTGTAGATGATGCAAAATTACCTTACATATTGTATCGCAGGTCAGGTTTTAAGCAAAATGCGACAAAGACCCCCGTAAAGACCCCAGACGTAGTAGAGGTTGAGGTGGCCTGCTTTGCAGCGACCTATTCGGAAAGTGTAGAGATAGCAGAGCTTGTGCGTAAGGTGTTAGATTATGGGAAAGCAGCCGCTTATAGGGGCTGTTTTTTAATTGATGCGAGTGAGCACTTTGTGGATGGCTCTTTTGTACAGAATTTACGTTTTGAAGTGAGAGGATAAAATTATAATTCATAATTCATAATTCATAATTCATACTTTAGCTCACAAGCCGTTTGTTATAATCCATAAGCTAAAGTATGAATTATGAATTAATAATTATGAATTAAAAAGTATAGATTATGAATTAAAAATTATGAATTATGAATTAATAAATGTGGCTGACATCGACAAACCGTTTGCAGAGGTGTTTAAGGCATTGGACTTGAAAACACAACGCAAGGCATTGAAGGGTGCGGTGCGCAAGGAGAGCAACCGACTGAAAAAGGTGGCGATGGAGGAAGTGATGTCAAGCGATATAGGAAAGGGGACAAAAGAGCCATTAACAAAAAGTCTTTACTCCCGTGTTTTTCCCGACAGATATGGGCTTGGCGCACTGGTGAGCGTCAGACCTCACGGCAAGCGCAAAGGCTATCATGTGAACAGATACGGTAAAGAAAAGCCTGTGCTGATGTGGGCGGAAAGTGGTACAAGAATGAGAAATATTGGTAAGAAGGTAGACTACTTTACCAGCAGGAACAGGTACACAGGCAAGCGGACACGCAACTACATACGAGGTGGTGCCAGTCGTGGGCGGATGAAAAAGTATGAGTTTTTGAAGCACACGGACGAAAAGGCAGGTGGGCAGACAGAGGAATATCTGTTTAATGAATTTAAGAAGAATGTGTACAGAGCCGCAGAGAGGATGTGAGGGAGGATGTTAATCAGGGAAGCCAGTACCAGTGAACATATCCAACCCACCCTCTTGTTCTAAGCGATATATCTTTCCAACAATGGAAAGATGAACGAATAAATCAATAACAAAGATAACAATACTCAAAAGTACTGTGATTGGTGAATATGTGAAGAACGAAATAATGGCACTTAGAAAGGAGAAGAACAAGATGGCAGACGTAAGCGTCAGCCATTTTCTCCGTTGTTTTATTTTACGAATGACTTCCTTGTCGTATTCCATTTTAAGGTCAATGTTGATCTTTTTCATAAACGTTTCTCTTTTCTTTCGCAAATATAGGATAAAAAGAAGAATAGAGCAAGTAAATAAATAAAAAAGATGTCAGACAAACAGATAAAATTCAGAATCAACTTGTTGATTGACGGAAAAGAGCAGCTGGTGACAGCCACTACAGACATAGAAAAGTTTCGTGCCGCTTTAGATGCGTCGCAAGGCAGCATCTCAAAAGCCTTCAAATGTCTTAGTTATTTGTCATCATCCTTTCTCGGAATATCATCCGCTGCCAATCAAATTTGCGGGACACTGAATAATTTAACGGAAGAAAACCGCACCTTTAGTGGTGCGATGGCAGCTGCCAACACCATGGCAGGTAAGAGCGGCAAGGACTTTGAACAGCTGAAAGGCAAGGTTGCCGATTTGGCGG
>CAMQBR010000067.1 GCA_946999045.1 uncultured Prevotella sp. | reverse complement strand
GGCAAAGGTAGTGAAGAAGGTATACCAAACAAAGATGGCTAATATTGAATGCTTACTGAGGAAAAATGATTACATAACGACATTTTTCCAAAAGATAAAAGAAGTAAGAGAGAATATAAAAACAGTATAGGGCGGTTCTATAAATTAGCCTTGACAGATTGTGAGACTATTTTTGAGGTCATTTTGTTTATGAGTGAAAGAATATAGCAAGCTATACTACTGAGCGAACAAGCAAATTGAACCAAAAACGGAGCAAGCCGAATACAATCAAACTTGTTTGAATTGTTGAGGCGCAGCCTGTTTTATATAAAAAGAGCCCACAAGATGACAAAACGTAAAAAGACTGGCATAAGAACTTTACGGTGGTAATTTATAGAACCGCCCCATAAAGAGTTAGATAGGCTCATCCGATATTGTCATTTGTAGAATTTTATCTATAGTACAATATCGGATGAGCTTTTTCTGCAGAAAGGGATGTTTATACCCTTTTAGCTTTTCTGCAGCAAAGATAATGATGAGGTATCAAATTTATGTGTATCTTAAAATTAGTCCTGGCTTCAGCTTAGCCGAACGAGGTATGTGGCTCAAACGACATATCTGCTCTACCGTTACACCACGCTTGTGCGCAATAGAAGCCAACGTTTCTCCAGCCTTTACCTTATGGTATTGTATAGGTATAGCACCAATAATAGCCTCCATCTGTTTTTCGTTACGAGCAATTTCGCCCCTAACCTGTGCAGGAGTATATCCGCCACTACCTTTCTTTCCACGTAAACGTGTAGCTTCTGCCGACTCATTCAGATACGAAGCATTGCGGAATGTATAGAAGTCGCCTGTAACGTCCTGCTCACGGAAGTCGAACATCAAGGCAGGATTAAGTGCTACACCACACAAACGAGTTTCGAAATGCAAATGCGAACCTGTACTACGCCCCGTGTTACCACCCAAGCCAATAGGCTCACCAGCTCGTACCTCTTGGTTTTCAGAAACCAACTGTTTAGATAAGTGCCCGTAAATAGTTTCCAAGCCATTATGATGCCGTATCACTACATAGTTGCCATATCCATGAGCCTCGTAACGTACAATGCGAACCTTACCGCTAAATGCAGCACGAATAGTATCGCCTATATATACCTTTATATCAAGTCCCTTATGCTGTCTACCCCAACGAAATCCAAAGTTACTAGTTACGACTCTACTTGGAGTAGGCATACAAAAGTGACGAAGATCTATTCTGAAAGAATCAGGTAAAGCCGTTGCACGGTGTGCATATCTGTTTTCCCACTCATTATATAATTGAGCCGATGGAGTTTCTATGTTTTCTTTTTCTATGATACGATGCAGTAAGAGTGTATCAACCGCTTTCATCTTACGGTCAACAGGTGCTTGTCTTGCTAATAAGTCCTGTGCCGATGCAACAGTGGCAGCAGTTGAAAATAACGCAACAAAAGCAATAGTCTTTATCTTATTGAGTAATTTCATATACATTCTTTTGGTTTTAGTTCTCCAAAAAGGAGTTCTTCAAAAAAGCCTTTTAAATATCATCTACGAACAAAGTAAAGCAGTTAGATTTAAAAGACCGATGCAAATATAATGAATTTATTTGTAAAATCGGGCAGTATTAACAGGTTTTATAGGTTTTTTATATAGCTTTTTATTTCATTTTTATCTCATAATTAACTGATTATCACTATGTATAGATAATATTTATGGCGTAATAGATAGTATTTATCAAAGCTACGAAATAGCTGCCCAATTAATATTTGTTCTACGCAATTCTTTTAATCTATCCCATAATAAGCTGTACTCTTCTTTCTCGCATAAAGGATCTACATTGATAATTTTTTCTGCTTCATCACGAGCTAACTGCACAAGTTGTCCATCTCGAGCAATATCAGCAATTTTCAAATCGAAAGCAATACCACTTTGCTGCGTTCCTTCCAAATCACCAGGGCCACGAAGTTTAAGATCTGCTTCAGCTATTTGAAATCCATCGTTTGTATCGCACATAATATTAATGCGTTTACGTGTTTCTTGTGTTAACTTATAATTCGTTACCAAGATACAATAACTCTGGTCAGCACCACGCCCTACCCTTCCTCTCAGCTGATGTAGTTGCGACAAGCCAAAGCGTTGAGCATCGAGTATCACCATAACAGAAGCATTAGGAACATCTACGCCTACCTCAATAACAGTGGTTGCCACCAGTATTTGTGTTTCGCCACTGCTAAACTTACGCATCTCTTCATCTTTCTCTTTAGACTTCATCTTACCATGAACCTTGCTCAATTTCATATCTGGAAAGATACTGCACAGCGATTCATACCCTGCTTCCAAATTCTTTAAGTCGCTTTTTTCGCTTTCCTTCACCAATGGGAACACAATATAAGCCTGTCTGCCCTGCTGTATTTGCTTGCGAATACCTTGGTAAAGACTGGTTAGTTGGTTATCGTACTTATGTATAGTTTGGATAGGCTTTCGCCCTGGTGGTAATTCATCTATCACACTTACATCCAAATCGCCATAGATGGTCATTGCCAGTGTGCGTGGTATAGGCGTAGCCGTCATTACAAGTATGTGTGGAGGTTGCTTGCTCTTGCCCCAAAGTTTGGCACGTTGAGCCACGCCAAAGCGATGTTGCTCATCAACTACTGCCATACCCAAATGAGCAAACTGCACATTATCTTCTATAACAGCATGTGTCCCCACCAATATATTTACCTCACCCGACAGCAATCCGTTTAACACTTTCTCTCGGCGTTTGCCTTTTACCATACCTGTAAGCAGTTTTACTCTAACATCCATATCCTTTAAGAACTTAGTGATGGTAGCATAATGTTGCTCGGCTAATATCTCAGTGGGTGCCATCATACAAGCCTGAAAGCCGTTGTCAATGGCAAGCAGCATAGACATCAAAGCTACCAAAGTTTTGCCCGAGCCTACATCTCCCTGTACCAGTCTATTCATTTGTTTACCAGTAAGCATATCTTTTTGTATCTCGTGCATCACACGTTTTTGCGCTCCAGTCAGCTCAAAAGGCAAATTATGCTCATAGAAATGATGAAAATGCGCCCCTACCTTATTAAATATATATCCATGGTACTTGCGACGTTGGTCGTGGGCATACCGCAATATATTGAGTTGAACGTAAAACAATTCTTCAAACTTTAGGCGCACTTGTGCCCGCTGTACATCGTCGAGCGACTTAGGATAATGTATTTTTACCAAGGCATCATAGCGAGAAATGAGATGTAACGGACTGATAATAAAAGGTGGAAGCGTTTCTGCAAAATCCTCTTTCTTAAGTTTTTCAACCAGAGTCTTGGTTAACTTTTCTACAGAGCGTGAAGTTAAGCCGTTCTTTTTCATTACTTCGGTGGTAATATAATAAGGTTGCATACCCATCTCGTTAAGCTGAACATCTTCTGCCTTATCTATGTCAGGGTGTGCGAATTGGTATCTGCCACCAAAGAGCGTGGGCTTACCAAATACTATATACGACTGGTTGACCTTATAATTATTGAGCGCATACTTTATGCCTTGAAACCAAATAAGGTCTACAATACCCGTTCCATCGGTAAAGTGTGCTACCAGTCGCTTTTTACGAGGTGATATATCAAACTCTTCAAAACTCAATATTTTACCTTTTAATTGTACAAAAGGCAAATCGCCATGCAAATCTCTGACGCTGTATATTTTACTTCTATCTACATACTTATAAGGATAATACTCTAACAGGTCGCCCCATGAAGTTATACCGAGTTCTTTCTCCAGTATATCTTTACGTTTAGGTCCTACCCCTGAAAGGTATTTTATGTCCTGATTAAGTATGTGATTCATTTTGAGTTTATATTAGTTATGTTAAGTTGAATAACAATTTAAGAATGTTTCGATTTAGAACAATGGTGCTGAGAGCAAGCTCTGAAAGAGCGTTATAGTATAGCGGAGGAATTTACCCATATATAACGGTACTATGTCAATTATAATTCTATTGTCCCTATAAGGGGTGAATAATTATAATGGTGAATAATTATAACAATGTGCATTATGAATTAATTATGTCGGCCTTACAGAACTTTTTAGCAGAGAAGTCAACAACCTTTTTTGACCTATTCTAAGATTATGACACCTTTACAGGGTTTTCTTATCACCTCGCCGTTTAGGGGGGGGGAGTAGATTGAGGAGAGATACATATGATATTGTTCTTGCAGGGTTTTATTGCTCAAGTCTTTTTACATTATTATATAGGGGGGGGCTCGTTCTATAAAATCGCCACCATATATCGTGAGTATTTTTTTATACGTTTTGTTAGCCTTTGTTTTTTTTATAGAAAATAGGCAGAGTTTCAAGAATTCAAACAAGTTTGATTGTATTCGACTTGCATTGTTTTGTGTTCAAAATTTAACAAAGCTAATTTATAGAACCAGCCATAATAGCTTTAGCAACTTCCAAATCAAAAGGAGTTGTCAGTTTAATGTTTTCTTGGTTTCCTTCAACCATACACACTTGCTGCCCCATGGCTTCTACAACCGAAGCATCATCTGTAAACGAGGATTGATAAGGCTGCTGAAAAGCCTTTTTAGCAACATTAACCGCAAAGACTTGTGGTGTCTGCACAATGCGAAAATTGCTTCTCACTACATTATATCCCTGTTCTTGTCCACCCACATACCTCAAAGTATCGGTAACAGGCAATACTGGGATGACGGCTTTTTGTGTTTTAGCCGTTGCAAAACATCTGTCTATTACATCAACCGATACAAAGGGGCGCACACCATCGTGTATACCAACTACACCTAAATCGTCATCATCAATAGCTGCCAATCCGTTTTTAGACGATGCGAAACGAGTATCGCCGCCATCTACTAACGTATGTACAATAGTAAAATGGTATTCTTGACACAACTGCCTCCAATAGTCTTGCTGTTCGTGTGGTAGCACCACAATAATATGTAAATCGTTGTTATACGCATAAAAGCGTTCAATGGTTCGCATGAGTACAGGCTTTCCACTTATCAGCAGAAACTGTTTGGGTATATCGCTTCCCATTCGTAGCCCTTTTCCTCCTGCAACAATGATGATGTGGTTCATTAGGTTATGAGATTTTTAGTTTGTAATTTGTACGTTGATGAGTTTTTGCTATAGGGATGCAGACAAAACTATTTTGCAAATAAGAATGTCTGCACTCCCAGCACAGCAAATATAGTCTACTCTCTCTTAACAAAAAGAGAAAGTAACTTTTACTCCATCAAGTGTGCGTACTGCATCTTCACCTGTAACTCTCTTGTTTTCTCCTCGCCAACAAATTCTTTCAAAATCTCGTAGGTATAAGGGAATACGGCAGCAGGACCTTCTCCAGTAATGATATTTCCATCTACCGTAAACAGTTCGGCTGTATATTCTGCACCATCCATATACTTTTCAAAGCCAGGAGAACAAGTAGCCTTACGCCCTTTTAATAATCCTAAACTACCCAAGACCATAGGAGCCGCACATATAGCACCTATGCGCTTGCCTTTAGCATTTTGAGCCAGTAAGGCCTCTCTTACGCCTTGATGCTCGTTCAGATTAGTAGAACCAGGTAAGCCGCCTGGCAGCATCAGCAAATCGGCATCGTCAAAGTTAGGTATGTCTTCAAATTTCACATCAGCTTTGATAGTAACGCCATGTGATGTTTCTACAAACTCAGAGCCCGTAATGCTCACTGTTTTTATCTCTACACCTGCTCTACGAAAGATGTCTACGGGTGCCAAGGCTTCTACTTCTTCAAAGCCATTAGCTAAAAATTCATATACTTTTTCCATTATATATATTATTTTTTAGGGCTATACAGCCCGTTAAATTATTATGCGACACAATTTGGACGAACTTATTATTTTATGGCAAATATACCAAATTTATTTGATAAATACCTTTTTTCTTTCAGTCTTATTGAAAATGATTGATAGTGCTTAACACTGTTTTGCGTTTGTAGAAAATTTTCTTTTGTCATTCTTTTTCTTTACTTTTATCGAAAGAATCAATATAAATATGTATTTTTGCATGAAAAAGAACATGTCTAACCCAAAGCTAAGTTTTGCCCTTTTTGGCAATGAATATCAACCACAAAAGGCTCCGCTCTTTATAAATATTATAAAAGAACTACAAAAACATGGAGCTCTTGTGTACATTGATAGCACGTTTTATCGCTTTCTCAACAAAGAAGCGAAGTTGCCTATTGATAAACAGCGCATGATAGAAGGCAACAACTTTAATGTTGATTATGCTATATCCGTAGGAGGCGATGGAACGTTCTTAAAGGCCGCTCATAGAATTGGTGCAAAAAATATTCCGCTTATCGGTGTAAACACAGGCAGATTAGGCTTCTTGGCTGGCATCCTCCCCACTGAGATAAAAGATACTATTAACAGCATTTATGAGGGAAAATACTTTTTGGAACGCCACTCAGTGCTGCAACTGGAAAAGGATGGTGAGCCCATCAGTGGTAGTCCGTGTGCATTAAACGAGATAGCCATATTAAAGTTGGACCATGCTTCTATGATTACCATTAAAGCACTCGTTAACAATGCCTACTTGGTAACGTATCAAGCCGATGGATTAATTGTAGCCACCCCTACAGGTAGTACGGCTTATAATCTGTCGAATGCAGGACCTATCATGACACCGTCTACACCCATTATCTGTTTAACACCTGTTGCTCCGCATAGTTTGAATATCCGTCCTATCGTGCTCAATGATAATAGTGTTATCACATTAACGGTGGTATCTCGTTCTCATCATTTTCTTGCAGCTATTGATGGCAAATCGTATAAACTAACTGAAGGTACAAAAATTTGTATTCGCAAAGCTCCTTATTCTATACAAGTGGTAAAGCTCTTGGGACAAAGGTTCTTTGATACACTTAGAGAAAAACTGATGTGGGGAGCAGACACAAGAGTTAATATTTAAGGCTAATTTTATGGATACTGCCTTTAATAATTCACTCCTTGCAGAGACTATTATAAAGGCGGTTCTATAAATTACCACCATAAAGTTTTTATGTCAGTATTTTTACGTTTTATCATCTTGTGGGCTCTTTTTGGTTCAAATTGCTTGTTCGGTCAGTAGTATAGCTCGCTATACTCCTTCACTCATAAACAAATTGACATAAAAAAAAATAGTCTCACAATCTGTCAAAGCTAATTGATAGAACCACCCATAATTGAACATAGTACAATTACATAAGAGCAAGCCCCTCATGCTATATTATAACGCCCTTTCAAGTCGTACTTCCAGTTCTATTATCTTATCTTGAAACTTGAGTTATAAATTAAAAATATCTGTGCTGAATAATTATAAATAAAAAAAGTTGTGAACATTCGAGAATATTTAAAGATACCTACTCCAAAGTATTCGGCAAAGATTATCTTTCAATGGCTTTGGATAGCATGGCGCGGCAACAGATTACAAGCTGTGCTCAATGCAGTTATTGGTTTATTACAAGTAATTGTAAGTTTGGCACAAGTGTGGGCTGTACAACATGCTATAGATGTAGCATCAGGAAACTATAGCGGCTCTATTTATTGGGCTGTAGGCTTCATGGGCACATTTATTTTATGTGGCTACGCATTGAGCATTGCTTCTATATGGGTTCGCAACTTTTTGGGCATAAGAGCACAAAACCGTATGCAACAACGTATGCTCGACCGCATTTTACGTTCGGAATGGACTGGTAAAGAATCGCATCATTCGGGTGATGTACTGAACAGATTGGAAGAAGATGTTAGTACGGTAGTAGGATTTCTTACAGAAACCATTCCTAATACCATTTCGGTATTGGCAATGTTCTTGGGTGCATTCTTGTATCTCTATTCTATGGATAAGGTACTAGCGTTTATCATTGTTGGCATTATGCCTATCTTTATAGTTCTCAGCAAATTGTACATAGGACAGATGCGAAGACTTACTAGATTGGTTCGCGACCAAGATAGTAAGGTGCAAAGTTTTTTGCAAGAAACGATACAGCACCGTATGCTCATCAAGACGCTTGAAAGCAATAATGCAATGATAAATAGATTAGAAAATACGCAAAGCGAGCTACGACATCGGGTGGTAAAACGCACTGCATTTAGCGTTGCATCTAATCTTATTCTCAACCTTGGTTTCTCTTTGGATTATCTCATTGCATTCTTATGGGCTGCCCTTAGAATGACAGCCCACACATTAACATTTGGTGGCATGACAGCTTTTTTGCAATTGGTAAATCGCATTCAAGGTCCAGCTCGCAATTTAACCAAATTAGCTCCTGCTTTTGTTTCTGTGTTTACCGCTGCCGATCGTTTAATGGAATTGGAAGAAAATCCGTTAGAGGAACAAGGCGATCCTGTTGACGTTGCTGCTCCGTGTGGTATTCGATTTGAAGGAGTATCGTATCATTATGATGACAGTGTAAAGAATGTAATTAGCAACTTAACTTTTGACTTTTATCCTGGTTCGTGCACAGCAGTATTAGGTGAAACAGGTGCTGGCAAGACTACACTTATCCGTATGCTGCTATCGTTGATACATCCCCAAAAAGGAAAAATCATTTTGTATAATCACAACGAACAGCATCTTATGTCGCCACTGATGCGGTGCAACTTTGTATATGTACCACAAGGTAACACGCTGATGAGTGGGAGTATTCGTGATAACTTACTATTGGGTAAGCTCAATGCTACCAACGAGGAGATGATGACAGCATTAAAAAAGAGTTGTGCTGATTTTGTAC
>CAMQBR010000066.1 GCA_946999045.1 uncultured Prevotella sp. | reverse complement strand
TGACCTCAAAAATAGTCTCACAATCTGTCAAAGCTAATTTATAGAACCACCCTTATTTTATTTGAGTGAATGTACAGGGCATGCGCCCCTATAGCAAAAAACTAAAAAACTAAAAAACTAAAAAACTTAAATGATATGGAAAAGATAATTGGTTTAATTGATGCACCATTTACACCATTTAGTGCAAATGGCGATGTAAACTTAGAACCCATAGAGGGTTATGCAGCTATGCTGCAAAAGAATGGATTGAAAGGTGTGTTTATTAATGGATCGTCTGGCGAAGGTTATATGCTTACCACCGAAGAACGTATGCAGTTAGCTGAACAATGGGTGAAAGTAGCACCAAAAGATTTTAAGGTAATAGTGCATGTAGGTAGTTGCTGCTTGCGCGAAAGTGTAAAGTTGGCAAAGCATGCACAGCAAATAGGTGCATGGGGTATAGGTTCTATGGCCCCTCCTTTTCCAAAGATAAACAGAATAGAAGAGTTGGTAAAATATTGTGAAGCTATTGCTAATAGTGCTTCTCAGTTACCATTTTATTATTATCACATACCAGCTTTTAATGGTGCTTATCTTTCTATGATAGAATTGCTGAAAGCTGTTGACGGGCGAATTAATAATTTTGCGGGCATCAAATACACCTTTGAGAGCTTGTACGAATACAATCAATGTAGATTGTATGCGAATGGAAAATATGATATGCTTCACGGTCAGGACGAAACTATCCTTCCAAGTTTGGCACAAGGTGGTGCACAAGGTGGCATCGGTGGTACAACCAATTATAACGGTCGCGAACTGGTAGGTATTATTGATGCATGGAAGAAGGGCGATATTGAAACAGCACGTGAGAAGCAAAACTTCTCACAAGCAGTAATTAATGTGATTTGTCATTACAGAGGTAATATTGTAGGTGGTAAGCGTATAATGAAGTTGCTTGGATTTGACTTAGGGCTTAATCGTGTGCCTTTCCAGAATATGACAGATGAGGAAGAGCTACAAATGAAAAAGGAATTACAAGCCATAGGCTTCTTTGAACGTTGTAATCAATTTTAAATAGTGAAAAAAATATAAAAATGGATACAAGAAAATATTTAGCCACATGGACTGAAAGATATAAAGACGATCTTATTAAGAATATTATGCCGTTTTGGATGGAACATGGACTTGATAAGAAATATGGTGGTGTATATACCTGTGTAAACAGAGATGGTAGCTTAATGGATACAACCAAATCTGTGTGGTTTCAAGGGCGGTTTGGATTTATTGCAGCCTTTGCTTATAATAATATAGAAAAGAACGATGAATGGCTGAAAGCATCTAAGAGTTGTATCGATTTTATGATAGATCATTGTACCGATGAACATGGTAGAATGTATTTTGAGGTAACAGCCGATGGTACTCCGTTGCGTATGCGTCGTTATCTATTTTCTGAATGTTTTGCAGCTATTGCCATGTCAGAATATGCTATAGCTTCTGGCGATAAACAATATGCAGAGAAAGCATTAGAGGTATTTCATACTATTCTGTATTATGCCAACACACCAGGATTGCTTCAACCTAAGTATCTGCCAGCATTAAAGAGTCAGGGACACTCGTTGACCATGATTCTTATTAATACGGCATCGAGAATACGTGAAGCCATTAATGCGCCCGAATTGACTGAGCAGATAGATAAGTCGATTGCCTTGTTGGAGAAGTACTTTATTCATCCTGAATTTAAGGCAATATTGGAAACTGTAGGATTGCAAGGTGAATTTATAGATACACTGAATGGACGTGTTATCAACCCTGGTCATTGTATTGAAACCTCTTGGTTTATTCTTGAAGAGGCTCGTTATCGCAATTGGGACAAGCACTTGGTAGAGTTGGGTACAAAAATTTTAGACTGGTCGTGGAACTGGGGATGGGATGAGCAATATGGTGGCATTATCAACTTTCGTGATTGTAAGAATCTACCTCCACAGGATTATTCTCAAGACATGAAATTCTGGTGGCCTCAAACCGAAACTATTATTGCCACATTGTATGCTTACTTGGCAACGGGGGATGAGAGGTATATGGAGCGTCATAAGTTGATTAGTGACTGGACGTATGCTCACTTCCCAGACAAAGAGTATGGTGAGTGGTATGGCTATCTTCATAGAGATGGAACAGTGGCACAGCCTGCTAAAGGAAATATCTTCAAGGGGCCATTTCATATACCTCGTATGCTGACCAAGAGCTATTTACTTTGTAAGGAGATAGAGAGTAAGTTTATGAGCTAATGAGTTTATTTGTGGCTTTGCCAATATAAGTAAGGCGAACTTTACTTTACAAAGCAGCATTGTTTATATAATAGAAACAATGCTGCTTTTAATCTTATGGGCGGTTCTATAAATTACCACCGTAAAGTTTTTTATGTCAGTCTTTTTATGTTTTGTCATCTTGTGGGTTCTTTTTATATAAAACAGGCTGCGCCTCAACAATTCAAACAAGTTTGATTGCATTCGGCTTGCTCCGTTTTTGGTTCAATTTGCTTGTTCATTCAGTCGTATAGCTTTCTATACTCCTTCACTTACAAATAAATTGACCTCAAAAATAGTTTCACAATCTGTTAAAGCTAATTTATAGAACCGCCCTTAAACAATGAAAGAGTATCTACAGCTCAAAGCTGGCATTGATAAGCAATGCTGAACTGGAAAGATGATATTTACCATAAGCTAAGTTGAACTTGATGCGCTGTAAGTTGATGCCAGCACCACATGAAAAGCCAGCACTATGACTGCTTTCTACTTCACCGCTACGAATAGACATTTCGTGGGCACGACGAAAGTTGTAACCAATACCTACCCATATTTGTTTAGATAGCGAAAGGTCGATGCCACTCACCAGGTGATTGATAAATTTGTAATTCCAATGGTTGAGGTCAACTGCCGTTACATGAAAACGAAAAGGCGTATGTACTAAGTGTTTGCTAAAACCTACTTGTACATCAGCAGGCATTGACTCGTATTCTTCATTGTATGCCTTTAGCTGCCCACCTAAGTTTTTTGCTACCAATGATACAGATAACTCCGATTGTGGATTGTAGTAATTAAGTCCTACGTCAACCCCCATTGCTAAAGAATTATATCCTCCGATGTACGAAGTAATCATTTTAGTAGAGATACCACCCATCCAACAATTAGACAGCATATAAGAAAAATACCCAGCAATGGCTATGTCTTTTGCCGAAAACTTACCTAACACAATGTTTTCGGCAGAAGTTTGTTTCATTGTACCATAGTTGATATATTGTGCAGAAATAGCAGTAGATGCTTGGTTGTTTATCGTTTTATTAAATGCTGCACTTATCATATTGGCATCCAATATGTAGTGCAAGTAATTTAGATTGATGTTCTTATCACTAACAGAAGCCAATAAGGCAGGATTGTGAAATATCAATGTTTCATCATCTTCTATCAACGAAATATTATCGCCACCTACGGCAGCAGCATGCGCACTCACAGGAAGTCGCATAAAGTTGTACACATTCTTACTTTCCTGTGCACAAAGAATATTTGTAACGATGAGCGATAAAATAACGATTGCCGTTTTTTTCATTTAATTTTTCTAATTTACGTACAAAGATATAACTATTTTGAAATAACTTGCTACCTTTGTATATTATAGATAAAGTTAGAACGAAAAAAGCGAGTTTTTATTGTTGTTATGCTAAAGAGAACAGCAATAGCAATGAAAGGATAAAAATGAAGGAGCATAACGATAAGCAAACATCTACATTAGAGAATAAGCGCACAACGGGTTTTCTGTTGGGCTTAATTTTGGTGTTAGCTATTTTGTTTGTGGCATTTGAATATAATAGTGCGCCACAGGATGCAGAAATGTCTGATGATGATTTAGATGAATTGACACAAGATATAGACTTGCATCCTGCTGTAAATGATAAAGATATGGTGGCACTGGGTGCTCCACAGCAGTCAAGTAAATCGTTAACTGAGAACATTAAAGCAGCTTCTAATATTCCGTTAAAAGATCAGATAGAGCGTTTGGCTCCTCACAGTAATAGTCCGTTATTGATAGGCAATGGCGAGGCACAGGCTCTTAATGCCAAGGTATCAGATGCGCTTCCTCCTGTTCCGTTGGCTATACAGTCGCCAGAAAAAGTGCGAATTGTTCAGCAGATGCCCGAATTTCCTGGAGGAGGTTCAGCTTTTATGCAATGGCTTTCCCATCAACTTAGGTATCCACCAGTTGCACTTAGTCAGAAGATACAGGGCAAGGTGGTGGTATCGTTTATTGTAAACAAAGATGGTAGCATAGCAGAAATAAAATTAGAGAAATCGGTGAATCCATATTTAGATAGAGAGGCATTACGGGTTATTCGTTCTATGCCTCGTTGGACACCAGGTATAGAAAATAATAAACCTTGTAAGACAATGGTGGCAGTGCCTATTGTGTTCAATTTGTAATAATTTCTAAAACAATTGTACCTATGATGACATCAGAAGAAATGTTGAAAATTATCAACGACCACTTAGAACGTTTATCTAACAATAGAGAGCCGCGACACTTGTACGAGCCTATAGAGTATGTTCTGTCATTGGGCGGAAAACGTATTCGTCCTATCTTGATGTTGTTGGCTTATAATATGTATCAAGAACATCCAGAAGATATTTTGATGCCAGCTTGTGCTATTGAAACGTACCATAATTATACGTTGTTGCACGATGACTTAATGGATAATGCCGATATTCGTCGTGGACACGAAACTGTACACAAACGTTGGGATGCCAATACGGCAATATTAAGTGGCGACTCTATGTTGGTATTGGCTTATCAATATATGGCTCAATGTGATACTTCAAAGTTAGAAGAGGTGATGGATGTATTTACGACAACGGCTCTTGAGATAGGTGAGGGACAGCAATATGATATGGATTTTGAGCAGAGAATGGATGTAACCGAAGATGAATACATAGAAATGATTCGCTTAAAAACCAGTGTGTTATTGGCTTGTGCTTTGAAAATAGGTGCTATCTTAGGAGGCGCTTCTTCTATAGATGCTGATAACTTGTATCGCTTTGGTGAGAAGATAGGCTTGGCTTTCCAGTTGCAAGATGATTATTTAGATGTATATGGCAATACCAAAGTGTTTGGTAAAGCAATTGGTGGAGACATTGTTAGTAACAAAAAAACTTACATGTTAATCAAAGCTTTGAATTTAGCAAATGAGCAACAGCGTGCTGAACTTATTCATTGGATAGCGTTGAAGCAGTTTGATAAGAAAGAAAAGATAAAATCAGTTACCGCTCTTTATAATGCTATTGGTGTTGACTGCATTGCGCAAAACAAGATGTCGAACTTGTTTGAGGAGAGCAAGACTTTTCTTGAAAAGGTGAGTGTACCAAAAGAAAAGAAGCAAGAGTTGATGGATTATGCTCACTGGATAATGAAAAGGAAGAAATAGAAAGCTGAACCCCCCGAAAGAGAAGGAGAGTGAGTAGTTTCTTTTTTTTGTAGCTGGGAGAGCAGATATAGGCTTAACGTAGAATGTTGTTTCTTGTTTACAGATGTATGTGACGGGTGCTTGACTTGTGTACCCCTATCTTTAGCTAAAAATAATGGTTTAACTTCTTTAAATATTTAACTATTCTCCCCCCTCTATACTCGTTAACTTGTCAATTAAAAACTCATAAACTCAATAACTCCAAAATTCATAAAAAAATGATTGATACCCATGCTCATTTAGATGGTGAAGAATTTAGAGACGACTTGACAGCCGTCATTGCGAGAGCAAAAGTGGCCAGAATAGAAAAAATATTTGTACCAGCTATTGATTTACAGCATTTAGATGATGTAGTAAAGGTTTGCAAGACCTATCCCGATATGTTGCGACCCATGATTGGTTTGCATCCAGAAGAGGTGCGATCTGATTGGAAAGAGTTGTTGGCACAAATGAAACAACGATTGCAGCATAATATAGAAGATAGGGGAGAAGAGCCCCGTTTTATAGCCATTGGTGAGATTGGGTTAGACTTTTATTGGAGTCGAGAATACGAAAAAGAGCAACTATTAGCCTTCGAAGAACAAGTAAAATGGTCTATTGAGTTTGATTTGCCATTGATGATACACTGCCGTAAAGCTCAAAACGAAATGTTAAAGATTATGCGCAAGTATGAAAAAAAATTACCAGGTGGTGTATTTCATTGTTTTACAGGCAATGCAAAAGAAGCAGAACAATTTCTCTCTTTCCCACAATTTGTATTAGGTATTGGTGGCGTGCTTACATTTAAAAGTAGTCATCTAAGCGAAGTATTGCCAATAACTGTCCCCCTTAATCGTATTGTATTAGAAACCGATAGTCCCTACATGGCTCCTGTTCCTAACAGAGGAAAACGTAATGAAAGTTCTTTTGTAGCTTTGGTACTAAAGCAGTTAGCTACTTGCTATCAAGTATCTGAAGATGAAGTAGAAAAGATAACCAATGATAATGTAAGGAGAGTATTTAGTAAGAGATAGGTTTACGTATTAAGATCTTTTGGCTTTTGTAAGTTTTTGTGTTCTTGAAGTAGATAATTAACAGAGTTGTACGTTCTTACGAAAAAGCTAACAATCATAAAGTTCAATATTCAAAGTTAAACGTAAAAAGGTACAATGTTCAAAGCAAAACTTCTTATTCTCTTCTTCATTATCTTTATCTGTTTGGCTACCAATGCCAGCGAGATAGATACTTTGCAGCATTATAACTATTCTTTACAAGTAATGCCTGGTAAGCTATTGGCAATAGATAAGTATTGTAAGCGGTGGATAAAGAAGACTCCAAATCTATCAGTTGCTGCGGAAATAGGACGGGTAGCATTGCCACAAGATAGTGATGCTTTTGCTTCTGATTTTGGATATCCATCTTTAACCTTTGGGCTAAGATACACATTTAACGATAAAATACGATTACATCGTAATCCAGATGCTGCATGGGGAATGGCAAAAGAGGTAAATTACGATTCTCATTTAGGCAATACTTTTTCCTTGTATGGTCAATTTTATCGTCCTTTTTTTCGACACAAACATTTTGAAACAGCTTATTCGTTTAGCTTTGGGTTGGGATATAGTTCATTAAAGTACAATAAGCAAAATGATATTGATAACGAACTCATAGGTTCGCACATTCTTATTTATTTTGGTGCTGGCTTATATGCGACCTATCATCTTACCCACCAATGGGGCATACGTGCAGGTTTAGAGTTAGTTCACCACAGTAATGGAGCCTTGTATCGTCCTAACAAAGGCTCTAATGTTGTAGGACCATCTGTAGGCTTGGTGTACGAACATTCATACAAGTTGTTGGTTAATACGGCTCATCCTTGTTTTTATCAACCATTTCAATGTTATTGCTATCTTAACTTCGCAGTAGGAATAGGAGCTAAAACTATGTTGGAAGATTGGCAACTTACTCAATTCTATACTCCATCTACTTCACTTAATTACCGAAAAGAAAATTTTCATATATATACCGCTTACTCCTTACAAGCCGATGTGATGTACCGTTATGCTCGTCGTTGGGCCTCAGGTATGGGTGTTGATTTGTTTTATGGCACGTATGCCGAGCACATTGCGCAATTAGATGTTCTGCAAGGATATCATTTAAAACATAGTCCGTGGTCATTGGGTATTGCTGCAAAGCACGAAGTGTTTTATCATAATTTATCACTCAATATATCGTTAGGCTATTATTTACATCGGTATATGGGGCATAACGCTTTGGCTAATGAAGCTAAATACTATGAACGAATAGGACTCAATTATACCTTTCCTTGTTTGCAGGGATTCAAAGTAGGTTTTAATGTAAAGGCGCATATTACCAAAGCCGATTTAACCGAAGTGGTATTATCTTACCCTTTGAAGCTTTAAAAGTTTTTTTTTGTAAAGGATATTCTGAGTTTTAACATTTTAATTTTATAGATGAAAAATCCTAAAAATGGAATTGTTGAGTTGGTTTGGCGAGCTAAACTTATAAGGGATGTTCTATAAATTATGATTATCAATATTTACGAGAAAGATTATCGAAATCATACTCTAACAAAAAAAACAAAAACAGAACAATCGTACAAAGTCTAAAACGAGATGCAGAGTTGAGCATGTCTTGGGATTTATTGAAGGAGCTATGGATGGTTCTCTTGTCAAGTTGACATTCTCCGTATGCATCGCATCCATGACCTCCCGCATTGATGCCATCTCAGAAGTCAGTTTTTTTAACGCTTGCGATATGTCCGTAACTTGCTCATTCATAAGCACAAAGATACGAAAAATATTTGATATATGCAAGTAAATAAGTATATATCTTATTGACAATCAAAGACTTTTCGTGTTTCGGATAACTGTATTCTGGGCGATAGTCAAGTTAGTACTGAGACAGTCATGAAGAATATTGCTAAATAGTTACATCAACCTCAAGGAATAATTGTGTCCAGACGTATCATATAACCAATAAAATAAGAATATTAGTGGATAATTTAACATAAAAATGAAACTAAAATTATCAACTTAGTAGCTTAATTCCAAAAAATGTTTTTAGGAATATAGACACTAAAAGAATTTATGATATAACGTATCTAAAAAAGTTCTTTTTATGCAACTTTTATTGCGAATTTATGAAATTTTTAATAGGAATGTAATGTTTTTGGTAATTTGTTATATAATGTCAATATTTTTTTGTAACTTTGTTGAACATATATTTCAAGTTTAGTAACTAAAGCTGTGTACAAAATACCTGTTTATAGTGAAAGGAAAAGTGCTCGAGTGGTTGAAGAGGCACGCCTGGAAAGCGTGTAAACGGTGAAACTGTTTCGGGGGTTCGAATCCCCCCTTTTCCGCAGTAAATATTTATACCTTTATCTGTTTTTAGTAAAAATATTTGTTTAAAAGTTTTATACCTTAATTCCGCAGTATTTTTTCTTGTGAGAAAATTTTATATGTTGAGGTGT
>CAMQBR010000065.1 GCA_946999045.1 uncultured Prevotella sp. | reverse complement strand
TAGAGCAACTGACTCTTAATCAGTGGGTCTAGGGTTCGAACCCCTAAGGGTGTACTTCTTTACTTTGCACCCTTAGCTCAGTTGGTAGAGCAACTGACTCTTAATCAGTGGGTCTAGGGTTCGAACCCCTAAGGGTGTACAAAAGTGCTAACTATTGCAAGTAGTTAGTGCTTTTTTTATACTTATATTCTATTCTATATTATTTTATTATCCTTCTACCCTTATAAAAAACTACAATTGTTTGGCATTTCTCGCAACAAATAGTAACTTTGCCATAATGAATACAGCCATTGTAAAAGCATTATTGATACTTCTGCTATGTCAATGCTATGTCATAGAATCAGTAGCTAACACAAGCAAAAAAGATTCTATATTGCAACGTATGTTCAAATTTCCTGAATTAATAGCATCTACTCATCAGCAAGATAGTGTAAGTTATGCTTATATCAAATCAACACTAAACATTAGGCGACGTAATTTTATCCTCATGGCAGTGCCTACAATGTATACTATGGCACATACAGGCAATCGATGTTATTTGGAAGAAAGCTATAACAAGATAACCTGTTTACCTAATAATAAATTTGATATTAAGAAACTGTTATCCCTTTCATCAGATCCACAACGAAACATTACGTTTCCTGCCATGTTGCGTTACCTTACTCCTAAGGTTTACGGAGTTACCATGATTAGTGATAACGTCTTATCTCCTTTCAACAAACAAAACAGAATTTATTACACATATGCTATGGAAGAACAATCTGACAGTACTATTATATTGCGTTTTAAGCCAAAACTTAGAAATACATTATTGGTAAAAGGTTCGGCCGTAGTATATATATCTACAGGAAAAATAAAATCAATCAAGCTACATGGCGAATATGACATGATTTATTTTCGGCTTTCTATCTTCATGGGAGATGAAGGTATTAAATCTATTTTACCTTATAAATGTAATATAGAATCAAGTTTTATATTCTTTGGCAACAATATTTCTACAAACTATCATATAATTTATCAACTGCCAAAGATGCTGCCAGATAGCATTATAGACAACCATAATGCTGCGACTATGCAGTTGATTAGACCACTTCCACTTACATCGTACGAAGAATTAGAGTATAACAAGACATTACTTTCAACAGATAAACGAAACGCTATCAAGAACCGTTCCACGGTTTTTCAGCAAAGAATGGTAAAGATAAAGAATATCGTTTGGGACATGGTGGGCGAAAAGGTATTGACAGATATATCTCAAAACTTTGGATCTAACCGCAAAGGATATATAAAGAGCGATCCTATCCTCAATCCACTTTACATGGAATACAGCAAAATGAAGGGATTGTTCTACAATTTTAATATGCAAAGCGGTTATCAATTTACCACCAATAGTGATATTTGGCTACAACTAAAGGGAGGATATTCTTTCAAATTACAGCAGTTTTCGTTTTACATTCCACTTGTATATTGCTTTGATAAACAACACGATGGGTATATTAGTTCTACCGTATCGGCTGGCAGGCGTATACAAAACGATATAATAATAAAAGAAATAAAAACTATTAATTGTAATCATAATGAAAGGAATAACTTAAAATTTTCCGAGTTTAAAGACTCCTATTGGGATTGTTTTGCTCATTATGATTTTACCCAGAAGATAGGTATTCAGACGGGGTTTGTATTCCATAATCGCACGGCAGTAAACAAATTGGGATTTAAAATTATACATAAGCCCTCAACATATTATACGTTAGCACCCAAAATTAAAATACAATATAGACCTTGGGGGTATGTAGGACCAACATTTATAGCAAGTTACGAAACGAGTATAAAGAAGTTATGTGGAACAAATACCCCATATACTCGTTGGGAATTTGATGGACAATACATACTTCCATTACACAACATCAAATCTATTTCCATGCGAATAGGTACAGGATTTTATACCAATAGAGAGAAAAATGATTACTTTGTAGACTTTGAAAATTTTAGACAAACATTTCTGCCTAATGGCTGGAATGATGAATGGTCTGGAGATTTTGAACTTTTGGATAATCATCTATATAACCAATCCAACTATTATTTTCGAGCAAACTTTACATACGAGTCACCTTTTATTCTATTAGCTTGGACACCTTTTGTAGGTAATTTTATAGAACGAGAACGTCTCTACTTGAGCGATTTGCATGCAAAAGGTGCACAACCTTATGTAGAATTGGGATATGCACTGAAGACACGCTTAGCATCTGTAGGCGCATTTATATCGTGTCTCAATGGAAAATATAAAGATTTTGGTATAAAATTAGGTTTCGAACTTTTTAGACAATGGTAATAATGGGAGCAAAGAATAATACAAACAACGAAAAGCATCAGGCACTAACCATTTACAAGGCAAGTGCAGGCAGTGGCAAAACGTTTACATTAGCTGTACAATATATCACAATAGTGATAAAAAATCCATATCACTATCGCAATATTTTGGCTGTAACCTTTACTAATAAGGCTACGGATGAGATGAAAATGCGTATATTGAGTCAGCTGTATGGTATATCAAAGGGATTGGAAGACTCAAGCAATTACTTAAACAAAATAAAAGATGCCACAGGGTTTTCTGTACAAATGATAAGGATACGAGCCGCTAAAGCCTTAGAGTTATTGCTCCATAATTATAGCTATTTTAGGGTTGAAACCATTGATTCATTCTTTCAAAGCGTGTTGCGAAACCTTGCAAGAGAACTGGATTTAACAGCTAATCTAAGAATAGAGCTAAACGATCAGCAGGTACAACAAAAGGCTGTTGATAAGTTAATAGAGGAACTGAAACCTGAACAGAAAGTTCTGAAATGGATATTGGAGTATATTGCACAAAACATTTCTGATGATAAATCATGGAATGTGATTGGACAAATTAAGTCGTTTGGCAATAATATTTTTTCAAGTGAATATAAAGAACATCATGATGAATTACAAAAAGTATTGAGTCAGCCCAACTTTTTTAAGAATTATGTTGCTAAGATACGTGGCATAGAAAGGCATACTCTTAAAGAATTTCAAGATAAAGTAGATAGATTTGAAAAGATACTTGACAACTATAATGTAACTATTGATGATTTGTCAAGTAAGTCGAGAGGTCCTGCAAGCTATTTTAATAAGCTAAAAAAACTCATTTTTACAGATGATAAGCTGTGTAATAAGACCTTAAGCGATGCCTTAGACAATCCAAGCAAATGGCTAAGTAAGGCTCAAAAAGGAAACAGAGATCTTGAAAAAATGTCTATACAACTTACGCAACTGCTCAATGAGTCAGAGACTTGCAGAAAGAATTTACTGAGACCTTATCGTACAGCTCAACTTACATTAAGGTATCTTAACCAGTTGCGGTTGCTCAGCAGCATTGAACAAAAGGTAAAAATAATAAACGATGAAAGCAATAGCTTCTTGCTCAGCGATACCCAAAACTTGCTAAACGAGTTAATAGAAGATAGTGATTCACCTTTTATCTTTGAAAAGATTGGCACTCAACTCAAATACATTATGATAGATGAGTTCCAAGATACAAGTACTATCCAATGGAAAAACTTTAAGATACTGCTGCAAGAAACAATGAGTCAAGAAGATAGTAGCAACCTTATTGTGGGCGATGTGAAGCAGAGTATCTACCGATGGCGATCGGCAGACTGGCGGTTATTAAACAATATAGAACACGAATTTCCTCACAAACAAGAGCTGTTAAAAATAGAACCATTAGCTTTTAATTATCGTTCTGAAAGGAATGTAGTAGAGTTCAACAATCATTTTTTTGAAATAACTGCCCAAAATGAATACAACGAGTTAACAGCTCAAAAAAACAAAGAAGCTGAACAAATGCAGCGAGCTTATCAAGATACGAGACAAAAGGTGCCTGTTACTAAAGGTAATAACGGCTATGTTAGCATTAAACTATTGCCAAATGAAGAGTATCAGGAAGCTATGAATGTGGAGATAGTTAATACTGTGCAGCTACTTCTTGCTAATGGTTCTAAGCCAAGTAGCATTGCTATTTTAATAAGAACCAAAAAGGATATTCCTACAATTGCCGATTTGCTGATGCAAAACTTAAAAGATGTAAAATTAGTTTCCGATGAAGCGTTCCGTCTGGACGCATCTGATGCGGTTAACATCCTAATAGACGCTTTGCATTGCTTAAATCATCCTGACGACAACTTAGCACGAGCTAATTTGGCAAAGGCTTATAAAAAACTTGTTCTCAACAATGATGTAAACGATAATCAACTGTTTATTAAGGGAACAGACATTAACCAATTGCTTCCAAAAGAATACATTGAGCAATTTAATAGTCTGTTAACTTTGCCTGCGATGGACTTAATTGAGCGGTTGTTCCACATCTTCGAATTGGAAAAGCTGAAAGAGCAAAGTGCCTATATGTGCGCTTTTTACGATATTTTGAGTCAATATCTTACCAATAATCATACAGGAATAGACAGTTTTTTGGATGAATGGAACGAAACTCTTCATGAGAAAACCATTCAAGCCGATGGCTTTGACGGCATTCGTATTCTCACCATTCACAAGAGCAAGGGATTAGAATTTGAGCATGTTATCGTACCTTACTGCGACTGGAAACTGGAAATAGCTAGTACTCTATGGTGTCAAACCCAAGAAAAGCCTTTTAGTGAATTACCCCTTATACCTATTATATGTAGTGAGGGAACAATGAAAGATACTTATTTTGAAAATAGTTACAAATACGAGCATCTGCAAAATGTAGTAGATAACATGAACCTTTTGTACGTTGCTTTTACCAGAGCTGGAAAGAATCTGTTTATCATAGGTAAGAGACAAACCAAAGGAAGACGTTCTAAGATTATAGAAGATAGTTTGGAACGGCTTCATCAAGAACTAATTGGCAGTATTCTTGAAGGAGATATAAATAATAGGGAAGATGTGCTTTGCTTTGAGTATGGCTCCTTATATATCCCTGAGGAGAAACAAAAAAAACAATCTTCCAATGTTTTTTGTACACCTATCAAGATCAAAAATATTGAGATAGAAAGCTTTAATAATAAGGTTAGTTTCAGACAGAGCAATCAAAGTAGAGATTTTGTGCAACAACAAGAGGGTGAAGAAGATACACAACAAAATTATATCAAACTGGGAAATATATTGCACCAACTATTCTCTCAGATAAAAACCACAGAAGATATTCTACCTGTATTGCAGCAATTAGAGTTTGAAGGTGTGCTGTATGATGAGGTTATTACTCGAGATAACCTGCAAACTATGCTAAAAAAACGATTTAAGAATAAACAAGTGGCAGAATGGTTCTCATCCAAATGGAAGCTATTTAACGAGTGCAACATTATCTGCAAAGACCCTCTCACAGGAGAAGTGATAACGCATCGCCCCGACCGTGTAATGACTGACGGTAACGAGATGATAGTGGTTGACTTTAAGTTTGGTAAGCCCAAACCACAATATAACAACCAGATAAGAAGATATATGTCGTTATTGCGTAATATGAACTACCACAATATTAAGGGATATTTGTGGTATGTATATAGTAATCAAATAGAAGAAGTAAAATGAAACATAGTTTTTTAGAATGCGTAGCCAAAGATATTTTGCAAAAGTTTGGTTCTGATTTATCACATGTGGCAGTGGTTTTTCCCAACAAGCGTGCCTCGCTGTTTATGAATATGCATCTTGTTCATTTCTCCGATCGCCCCATTTGGAGTCCTACATACATTACTATCAGCGACTTATTCAGGCATCATTCCCAGTTACATGTGGGAGATTCTATCAAATTGATATGCGATTTACACAAATCGTACAATATTTGTACGGGAAAAGAAGAAACCCTTGATACCTTTTATGGCTGGGGACAATTGATGTTAGCCGACTTTGATGACATTGATAAGAATATGGCTGATGCCAGTAAAGTGTTCTCAAATGTAAAAAATATACACGAGTTTGATAACATATCTTATCTTACAGATAGTCAGAAGGCTACACTGCAAAGGTTTTTCAGTAACTTTTCTGAAGACCAAAATACCAAGTTAAAGCATAAGTTTATAGAGCTATGGAGCCATTTCGAAAATATTTATAACGATTATAATCAGCGACTTACACAACAAGGTATAGCCTATGAAGGAGCTTTATACAGACAAGTTATTGATAATGAAGATATTCCTTTTGAGTTTGAGCATTATATTTTTGTAGGATTTAATGTGCTGCAAAAGGTAGAACAAAAGCTATTCTCTCTCTTAAAGAAACAAGGCAAAGCAATGTTTTACTGGGACTTTGATAACTATTATATGGAAGATGAGTCGAAAGAGGCAGGACACTTTATTCGACAATATCTGGATATGTTCCCCAATGAACTAGAGAATGATGATACCGAACTGTATCAGCAGTTTAAGCAAACCAAGGATATTTCTTATCTATCCGCACCAACAGAAAATTTACAGGCACGCTACATCACTGAATGGCTGCGACAGAACGATCGAATGAAGGCTGGTACTAAAACTGCTATTGTAATGTGTGATGAGAATATTCTGCAAACAGTTATTCATTGCATTCCACCAGAAGTCGATAAAATCAACATCACAACAGGTTATCCTTTGGCACAATCGCCTATTGTATCATTGGTTAGTCAACTTATCAGACTGCAAACGTCGGGACATATTTTCAATACTTCTAAATATCGATTACAATACGTGAAACGCATTTTGCGACATCCTTACATGATGTATGTATCCTCAAAAGTAGATAAATTGATGTCCTCTCTCAAAAACAATAGGCAATATTTCCCTACACGAGAGATGATGTCAATAGATGAGGGACTAACCCTCGTTTTCAAAGATGTAGAGGGTGATACTACCAATCTGCACATTACGCAATGGCTATTGAGCATTATTCAGAGGATAGGTAAAAGCGGAAGCAACAGTGATGACGCATTTTTCCATGAGTCAGTATTCAGAATGTACACGTTGCTCAATAGAGTTGCAGGACTTATAGAGAGCGGAGACTTGTTAGCAAACATAACAACATACGAACGATTAATTACACAACTAATACAAAGTACCAGCATTCCATTCCATGGAGAGCCTGCCGAAGGTATACAAATCATGGGGGTTTTGGAAACGCGTAACTTGGACTTTGATCACATTTTAGTACTCTCATGTAATGAAGGTAATATGCCAAAAGGGGTAAACAATTCATCATTCATCCCCTACTCCATTCGCGAAGCCTACGGACTTACTACGATTCAGCACAAAGTAGCTATCTATGCTTACTATTTTCACAGACTTTTACAGCGTGCAACCGATATTACCCTTACTTATAACAATGCTCCTGACGGCATGAGTACAGGCGAAATGAGCCGTTTTATGCTACAAATGTTGGTAGAAAGTGGGCAGCACATACAACGTTTCTCCATGCTTTCTGGTCAAACAACAAAAGCGTATAAAACTTCAGAGATAAGCAAGTCGAACGATGTAATGAAAATATTGTACGACATGGACGAAATATCTCCTACGGCTATCAATAGATATTTGCGTTGTCAACTGCAATTTTATTACAACATGATAGCAGGACTAAAAGAGCCTGAAGCAGAGGAAGATATGGATAACCGTATGTTTGGTAACATCTTTCACCGCAGTGCTGAACTGATATATACGCATCTTGGAAGTGAACAAAAGACTATTACGGCAACAGAAATAGACTCTTTTATGAAAGAAAAGGGAAATATTAAGAAAATAGTAGACCAGGCTTTTAATGAGGAAGTGTTCAAACTCAAAGATGAAAAAACAGCACCTGAATACAATGGTTTGCAACTTATCAATAAAGAGGTCATTATAAAGTATCTCAATAAGTTATTGCACATAGATGAGAAGTTAACTCCTTTCAGTATTAAAGCATTAGAAAAAAAAGTTAATACCAACATAACGTTCGAAACTACTCAGGGAGCTCAAACCTTAAAAATAGGTGGATATATTGATCGACTTGATGAAATTACTGATGCTGCTGGCATGCATCGCATAAGGGTAGTAGATTATAAAACAGGAAAACCTGCCGATGCCCATCCTAAAGATGTGAAGGATATTTTTATTCAAGAAAATCTTGCAAAGCAACATAAGGATTACTATTTGCAAACATTTCTTTATGCTACCATTGTCAGTAACCATAAAGAATTGAATAAGAATACTTTTCCTGTTAGTCCTGCCCTACTCTTTATTCAGCAGAGTGCAAATGCAAGCTTTGATCCAACCCTGCTTTTAAGCAAAGATAAAATTACCGATATTGCAAAATATACATCAGACTTTATGAATAACTTAAAACAAGTTTTAGCTGACATATATAATGAAGAACTATCATTTAAGCCCACTGATGATACTTCACGATGCACATATTGCCCTTATAAAAAACTGTGTGGAAGGTAATATTATAGGCTAACAAGTACTCATATATGTACAGTAAGCATTCCCAAAAGGCGCATCTTGACGTTGTCTTTGGGTATTTCTCCCCCTCTTAATTGGGGACGGACGGTAAGATCCAGCAAGGAACGAATGTTTTATATGAAGTTTCTATTCGTTCGACCAGATGTTTCCCACTGGCTTCCTTCAGATTTCACCTCACAATGAACACCCTTGCTCTCTTGGCTATGTAATTCTCGCTATTAGGGCCTACTCGGGACTTCCACCCATTAGATAATGCTCATGCCGAACATAATCGAGTAGGAGGAAAACAAAGCAGTTTTCTTCCTACTTTCGTTTTCCGACCTCTCACACCACCGTACATGCGGTTCCGCATACGGCGTAAGCATCCAACATTAGCCGCCTTTCACACTAACAAATGATACTGTCCTTAAAAGTGTGTAAGCTATTCTTCTTTTTTATCCTTTCTATTTCCATTTTCGTTTATATTCTTCCAGCTTTTAAATTGGTATATTTTCTTTTTGTAAGCATTTTTTGTTTCTTCCATTGCCA
>CAMQBR010000064.1 GCA_946999045.1 uncultured Prevotella sp. | reverse complement strand
TCAAATACAAAGATAATAAAAATATGGGCTTACACACTTTTATAGGACAGTACCAACGAACAAGCAAATTGAACCAAAAATAGTCCACAAGATGACAAAACGAAAAAAACTTACATAAAAACTTTACGGTGATAATTTATAGAACCGCCATGTACCCCTCCCTCAATGAAAGAGATGAGTCTTTTAACCGAATCAACATAAGCACTTTCTAAAGTATATTTTTGTACTGTACAATAACCAAAAGATAAACAACTTTTTTGTAACTTTGCACCACATTTCTAAAAAATGAAATAACAACAATCCTTTCTTCCTTAAATAAAATATGTAGTCATGCAAAGAAAAAAGTCAACTGAACTAAAAGATTATATTATTTTGACCTTAGCCATGCTCATCGGTAGCATTGGGTGGACGGTTTTTCTATTACCCAATCATATTGGTATTGGAGGTATTGCAGGTATCTCCTCCGTATTGTTTTGGGGAATAAACATCCCTGTAGAACTAAGCTATTTAGCATTCAATGCATTGCTGCTTTCTTTTGCGCTAAAGATTTTAGGGTGGCGCTTCTGTCTAAAAACCATCTACGCTGCTCTTGTTTTCTCACTATTTGTTTCACTCATGAGGCATCTAACCCATGACCAAAGCATTATTCGCAATGAACCTTTTATGGCTGCAGTATTAGGCGGAGTTCTCTTAGGTAGTAGCGTTGGATTGGGACTCTCCTGCAATGGTAGCACAGGAGGAACAGATGTTATTGCTGCAATGATTCACAAATATCATGACATATCTTTAGGCAAGATTATTTTATGTTGCGACATATCTATTATTACCTCAAGTTACTTGGTATTGCATGATTGGCAGCAAGTGTTATATGGATATGTTGTCCTCATCGTCTCCTCCGCTTGTGTTGACAAAGTAGTAAACATGAGTCGGCGTTCTGTGCAGTTTTTCATTATTTCAGATAAATACAAAGAAATTGGGCATGCCATCAATACTCAAGTGCCACGAGGATGTACCACCATCAATGCCAATGGCTTCTATTCTGGGCGCGACATTAAAATGTTATTCGTATTAGCCAAACAAACCGAATCGGCTATGATATTCCAAACCATTGACGATATCGATCCTGCTGCCTTCGTATCTCAAAGCTCGGTCATTGGCGTTTATGGACTGGGATTTGATAAGTTTAAAATCAGAAAGAAATCTACAACATCGCATTGTGCACATTAAATCAACAGTAACTCATAATCGCACAAAAAAAATCAAAGTAAAACTACCAAAATGATAAACAAGAGCTTTAAAAACGCAACTTTCTCAACACATCATTACGTCTATATAACAAATTGCTACATACAATTAAGCTTATAAAGCTACCTATATCACATAAATATAAAAAAAATGAGTTACAAAAAAATCTTATTATTATTGTGCATTACCATCTATGCTACTATGCTTTCTGCACAAACTAAAATCGTAGGGCAAGTCGTTGACTCGGTTACACATGAAAGCGAACCATTTGTTACCATACGTATTTACAAAAACAACATCAACAGCAAGCCAGAAACAATGCTTATATCAGACGATAACGGAAAGTTTGCAAAAGTAATTAAAGGTACAGGCAACTATTTCATCCAACTAAGTGCTGTGGGAAAAAAAGAATTGATTAAACAAATAAAACTACAAAATCATTCTAAAACTACGCTCATTAACTTAGGAATACTACCCATGCAAACAGCACCAGAACAAATAGCAGGCGCAACAATTACAGCACAAAAACCATTAGTAAAAATGGAAACCGATAAAATGAGCTACAATATAGAAGCTGATGATGAAGCAAAAGCTACTACACTGTTAGAAATGCTAAGAAAAGTACCCATGGTTACTGTTGACGGACAAGACAATGTCAAGATAAACGGAAAAGAATCCTTCAAAGTTTATGTAGACGGAAAACCAAATGCCATGTTCTCTGCCAACGCATCGCAAATCTTTAAGTCAATGCCTGCTTCTGCTGTTAAACGGGTGGAGGTCATCACAAGCCCTGGAGCTAAATATGATGCAGAGGGTGTAGCAGGCATTCTAAACATCATCATGCACGAACAAAACAAAACAACGGGAAAAAACGCTAATGGATATCGTGGTAGCGACATGGTGGCCATTCATAATGTAGGCTATATGTTTAATCTATTCCATAGCGGCCAACAAGGAAAACTATCATATAGCGTTAACGCTCTACACTATCAATCATACGAAATCAAAGGATTTAAAATAATAACAGAAAGACAATACAACGACCTTTCTAAAATGATAGACGAACAAAACCTTTCAATCAAAACACCTTTCTATATGGGAAGCGTCAACCTTAACTATGCTATCAACTCTGCTAGCAATATCGGTGCTACTATTGGATTTTCTTCTTTCAAACAAGTGCTAAAAGGAACACCTAAAACATCTTTCAACGGTGGAAGATATGGAGAAGGATTTTCATACTCCAACTACATGGAATCTATATCCAAACGAACATCTGCCAATGTTTCTATCGACTATCAACGCTTCTTCAATCAAGCTCATACCAAAAGCTTGGTAATAAGCTATATGCTCAACACCGCACCAACAGAAAACGAAAACAATAGAACATACGAAAACAAACCTTACAACAACTCACTTAGTCTTAACGACCTTTATTCTCTCGCCAACAACAATGGTACAAGCCACACCGTGCAAGCAGATTACACAACACCAATTGTTAAAGAACACACGCTTAACTTTGGTGCTAAATACATCTATCATCTCAACTCTTCTAATGCTAAATATTATGATATTGTTAATCTACAACGTAACCTAAACAAAGAAAGAAGTATTGACTACGACAATCAACAAAATATTCTTGCTGCATACATTGAGTATGCCATATCAAAAGGTAAATTAGGAGGAAGACTGGGCACCAGATACGAACACACATGGGCTAATATCGTATATGCCAACAACAAAGACAAAAACTACAATAAAAACTACGGAAACTTGGTGCCATCGGCAAGCATTTCATACTCACTTAAACCAACTATAAATATCGGAATGAACTATCATTGGCGAATATCAAGACCAAGCATATCTTTTCTCAACCCATATCGCGACCAAACTAACCCAACAATGATTGTGTATGGAAACCCTAATCTGGAAGTGGAAAATGCACATAACCTTCAAATGGTTTTTAATAACTATAGCCAAAAACTCACATTTAACCTCACATTGGCATACGACTATGCTGGAAACCAAATTTACAACTATTCTTTCCTCGATAAAAACAACTTGCTCAACTCTACCTATGGTAACATTGTGCAAAGACAACAAACCTCTATCTCTACTTTTGTAAACTACTTGCTATTTTCTAAAACAAGACTTACACTCAACGCATCGGCCGATTATTTGGATATGCGTACTATCAAAACTGCTCAAATCAATCAGAGCAACTACGGCTGGCAAGCTACTGCCTTTTTAGCAATGCAACAAACACTGCCTAAAGGATTTAATTTAGGAGCGTCTGTAGGAGGACTCACTAAGCAATTAAACTTGCAAGGTAGTAGCTCTGCTGGCTTAAATATGTATTCTTTGCAATTATCTAAAAATATGCTTCAAGACAAACTTGCCCTAAGTCTTGTTTACAGAGGCACCTTTGACAGAAACATAAAGATCATACAATACACCAAAGGAGCCAACTTCCAACAAACCACAACCACGTCATTACCCATAAATTATCACCTCGTGTTCTCGGTAACATGGAATTTTGGCAATACTAACAAAATATTTAAGTCGCACAAAACAAAAATCAAAAACGATTTCCAAGAGAAAGAAGACGATACAAAAGCCTTGCCGCTGGGAAAATAAAAAAAAAGACTTTTACATAAGGTAAAAAAACAACTAATAGCACGTCTGACTGTTCATTTACTATCAGACGTGCTATTACATAAAGCTGGTTCTATAGAACCTACCAACATAAATGCTGTATGGTGGTATTTATTTTACCAACACTTTCTTGCCATTTGCTATATAAACTCCCTTTGGCAGTGCGTTAATTTCTTCAACGGTAGCATGGCTCAATCTCTTAGTTCCAGCAAGTGTGTACACATCAACAGCTTGCATAGCTGTATTCTTTGCAAGATTGCGAATACCAGTGGTTGTCATTGATTTGAAATACTTGTCCCAACCTGCTTTTTTGTATGCCTCTTCACTCCCTTTGGGTACAACCAATTGAGCATTCTTTGCATTACTAAATGGAAAATCATAAGCGTCTGCTGCATCTGGGTCTGTCTCAGGAACATTTGTTGCATCAATAATTACTTTCTCTATGTTGCTGCATCCTTGAAATGCACCATCTCCATATGCTTTAGTACCTGTAAAGTCCATACCATAAAAGCCTAAGAGGGTTTTTGGCAAGTGTACAGTTTTGAGCTCTGTATTAAAGCCAAATGCACCTCCACATATTGTTTCTACCTGTGTTTTAGACAAATCGATTGATGTTAGTGCCATATTATCCCCATCTGAAGAAAATGCGTTGGTACCAATCGTCTTTAAGTTCTTTGAAAACGTAACAGTAGCCAATTTTACGCATCTGTAGAAAGCTTGAGTTTGAATTTCTTCAACAGCATCGGGCAAGACAATAGAAGTGAGTTTTTTACAATCTTGAAATGCATCCTCTCCTATAACCGTTAATGTGCTTGGCAACTTTACTTCTGTCAGCTCGCCTAAACCATAAAAAGCATATTTTCCTAATGAGGTTACCCCCTCTTCTACTACCACTTTCTTTATCTCTGAAGTTGCCATTTTACCAACATTATTACCACCGTCTCCTTTATGCCATGCAGAAGTGTAGGTATCTACCTCTGGCATATCACCATTTCCTTTGATGGTAAGCGTTCCATTCTCAAACTCCCATGTAAGATCATCTCCTAAACTTCCGCTTATCTTATCTGCGAACATTGATACACTGACGAGCAAAGCCGCCATTACTAAGTAAAATTTTTTCATGTTGTAATTGTTTTAGTTCATAAATAATTTAATAAATATAAGTTGCTATCTCTGTTGGATAGTTTTCATGCGAATCGTTTTATAACCGTATTTACAATTGTACTGCTTATTACCTAAGTAGTATTCTAACAATATGTTGTGAATATTCTACTACCTAATTTAGTTTTTTTTGCTTTTTATTCTCAATAATGGTTTTAACATATAGTTTCTATATCCATACTGCAAAAGTATTCTATAATTGAATAAAAAACAATACTTAAAAGTGAGTAAATTAATAATGGCACTTAATAGGGTTAACGAAAGATATACCTAAAGATAAACCTAAGGCAACAAGGATAAAATATTACATAATAATACTTTATCCCTGTTATCGTGTGTGTTTTTTGTATAACCTTTTATAGGTATATAAGGTAGCGCAGGCGTTTTGGTATGTGGCATATTAACGAAGCGAAGACGCTTCGTCTCTCCTACCTCACTACCTTCTTATTACCTATTATATATATACCAGTAGGCAGCGAGTTAAAATCGTGCCTACCTTTACCCACTTTTACACCTTGTAAATTGTAAATGGGTTGCTGTTCAGCGTTGCGTTGCAATGTGCTAATGTTGTTTGTATTAGCTTTTGCCAAATAGAAAGAAGATTTTGTGGGCTCATCTGTCTTCTTTGGCTTATATATCATTTCTCCTCCATTCATCCAATCCTCTTCCTTGCTCACCGTGTATCCATAAACATACACCGCATATTGTGCGCCAACTACTACATTGGGCAGCTCGAAAGGTATCTCTAAGGTTTGGTTGGCAGGCACCAAGTCTAATATACATATTTTATTATCTATAACCACTTTATTGGTATCACCTTTGCGACAACGCAGTTCCACAACAAAACCTCCATTGTAGGGTACTACATCAGAGTTGGTAACCACCAATTTTCCCTTCATCACAGGCGCATAAAAACTGTTGGCATCGCACGTTTCAACCTTCACCTCTACCTTTGGCAACTTTGTTAAATTACATTCGGTAATGGTTATCTTATCTGTCTTACCAATTTTTGCATACGGTGTTTCTGTCTCTAATTCGTATATAAATGCTCCTGCCGATTTTGGGTAAAGCTCAAAAACAATATCTGTTTTCTGGCCTGCAGCCACATAAGCTGTAGTATTAGCCACAGGAGAGTAATTGCTCATAAGATTAAATTTCTCCAACAAGTCAGAACCCTCGTTCTGCAATGTAAATGTCACGAAGAGAGGACGCCCAACCTCTTTGCTGCCTTTTATTTGGATGTTGGTTACTTTTAGTTTTCTTACCTTTTTGTTAATATTCTTTAACTTAGTATCGGTTATCTCGATAGTTTGTGCCAATCTATTGCCACCTCCACAGGGCTTCCAATTGCTTTCGCCCTCTATCTTACAAATAGGTTTTACAAGATATGTACCATTGGCAATGGTACCAGGAATATTGAAATTATCGGTAAAATGTTGTATTTTTCCATCGTCCTTAAACTCACCATTTTTCAACTGGACAGCTTCTACCAACTTATCTCCTTGATAAAAGCCAACACCCAACGCTGCCCGAAATGCTTCTCCATAGTTATTAACACATCGCAAGTCGGCATATTGAGAGGTAAACTGTTCGCCCTTACCATCTCTTGCCTTGTTTTCAAAGGCTTTCATCTCTTTGATATCCACTATCTTTTGGCATGTTTCGTTACCTGTGGAAGGAGCAAAGCCAATGATAGCTCCTTGTTCACGTACATAGACACTGGGCAGCTGGTCAAAACCATACTCACGCGGAGAGAGTACAGACAGCCGATAATAACCGTTGAAACTTCCGCCCCATCCCCAGTTGATATGAAACAGTTCGCCTTCTTGATAGCCATCGCATACAAAAGCATGACCATAGTTGTAAATAATATCTTCTGCAAAATAATAAACAGGACGTTTGGCTTTCAGTTCGTTATATATCAGGTTGTTCCACTCATCAAACGTATATTGGTCTCTAAACACACGGTGCATATCTTTTGCATAGCCAAACAACTTGGGAAATTGCTTGACAACCATATATGAGTCTGCCCCCGAATCGTTATATGTATAATCCATCTTCACGGCTTGTCCCACATATCGGTTTAACTTTGCCACTGCTACTTGCTGCGTATCGCTACTTTTAGCACGATACGAAGGCAGCATATTATTCCAGTCGAAGGTGGTGGCAGGTAGTTCGTTAATATCTCCAATAGTACTTGTTTTATAGCCCTCTACTGCTACAGATGCTTGGGGGTATTGATAATAATACATTATTTGACTGGCTGCGGTTGCCACACATCCCGTTACACATTTTTTTTCCTTATCAACAGGTGTTTGCAGGTTGTAAGGACTATATTGGCTCCATGCCGATTTCAACAGCGGAGCTATGGCGGGACGTTTTGTTTCGGCACGTGTAGCAGCCACTTGCTTGTTCGCTGGCAACTTGCTAAGCAACTTAGCCTCCTGCTCATATTGCGCCAACAGTTGTTTCAACGCATCTGGACACTGTTCCTCATCAAAACATCCACGGTCAGCATATCCCAACACATGAGCCATACGGTCGTCTGCAGCTGTAATAACAAATCCCTGCTCTTTCCCTACATTAAATATATAATAGGCTTTGGTGTTGGCTGCCTGCTGCAACTGTATGTTACAAACGGTTGTGCGAGTACTGCCGTTCATTGTGTTACGAACGTTGTTTTCTAAAAAGCGTTTAGCTATTTGGTATGCTTGTTCTTTACCAATAGGCGCACCCATAGCGACAATTGCTGCCGTAAGCAACAAAAAGGAAGTAAAAATTTTCTTCATATTTACATTTTTAATAATAAAAAAATACAGTTTTTCTTGTTGCTAACGGCACAGCGTGTACCTATTCTCATGTTTTGTGATGCAAAGATAGATATTTTTTTGAAATGTAAGCCCGTTGTATAAATAATATTGATTATAAATTGACAATATAACTGTTTTTTTTATGGCTGGTAATTTTATAGAACCGCCCAGCAGCCATTGCATAGCTTCTAACATTTTATATTTGTGCCCTCAACTTTTCTACTCGTCAACTCGCCCTCTATTCTCTTCCGCACACATAATAACAACGCATACAACATTACCAACACAAACCCTACTAAAGGAATTAAAAATGGTATTACTACATTGCAGGTATCTGCCACATATCCCATGAGTAAAAAGGTACATCCACCTATTGGCATCATCATTAATATAGAAGAGCCATACTTGGTCAACGCTCCTAAGCTATTAAGCGATAGGGCGAAGATAGTTGGAAACATAATGGCTTCAAACAAATAGTTACATACCAAAGCTACCACAGATACTCTTCCTGCATTAATCAATATCAGCAACATACATATAATACTGGCAACCGAGCAATATAGCAACATCTTACGAGGTGGTATAAACCGCATTAGCCAACTACCTACAAATCGTCCTACCATAAACAATGCTAAAGCTATGGTTAGTACCACAGATGCCACATTATCACTCATCCACCCTTGCGCAGTAACAAAATTGATAAAATAACTATTGATAGATATTTCAGCCACTTCGTACGCCAACAGAGCTATCAGTCCAAACACAAACATCTTATGCTGAAACAGTTGGGCATAAGGGTGCATGCTCTCATTCTCTTTGTATAATGCGGCAGGCTGTATCTCTGGCAAGTCAACTCTCGTAAAGACTAATGCTATACATAATACCAATACCCCTAATATTGAATAAGGAATAACAATATTACCATCATTATCTGTATTACTAAACAAGAACTGCCCAACTACCAATGTGGCAAATAAGCTTCCTAAACCATTAAACGACTGCGAAAGATTGAGCCTGCTGGTAGCCGTTTTGCTCGAACCTAACTCGGTAACGTAAGGATTGGCAGCTGTTTCAAGAAACACTAATCCGCATCCTATAATAAACAACGGAATAAGATACGCATAAAACTGTCCGATGTAAGCTGTTGGAATAAACAATAAAGAACCCACACCAAAAAGCACTAACCCCAATATCACACCTTTACGATAGCTAAAACGTTGGATAAATAATCCTGCTGGTAAAGCCATGATAAAATATCCCAAATAAGTCATTACTTGAATATAGGCAGATTGGGTAATACTAATATCCAAAATGTTTTGAAAGTGCTTATTGAGTACATCAAGTATGGCACGCGAAAATCCCCACAAAAAAAACAATATTGTTATGAGAATAAAGGGCGTAAGGTACTGTTTGGCTGTTAGTTTATGTTCGTTTTCTTTCATCTTTTATAACAGATTTATTTGCAAATGTACTCAATATTTTTTTTATTCATCATTCTTAATGCATAATTCATACTTTATAGTCCATGGTAAAAGTTGGAGAGAGCAGGCTTTACAAACAAGAGAGGCAATATGCGAAAAATATTAACAAAAGTGCTTGTATAATTGCAATATTACCTGCCAATATAACATCTCTCTTTAAATATTCAAGTTTTGAACTTATTTTATAATACATTGTATATCAATACATCATAACTTCATTTCTTAATTTTAGTATTTTTCTCTCCATAAAAGCAATGACTTAATGCCACAATCTCTATACTTTAATGCCATTACCACTATGACTTGATGCCACAAACTACATGCTATAGCAACAAAAAAAGGTGTAAAAAGAAGGGAAATATAATAAATTCACCAAAAAAAAACATAAAAATTTGTTACAAATTCTTTTTTTTCTCATCCTTATCTATTCTATTTTTCAACTTTCTAACCGCCATTTTTTAGTGAAGTTTTATTGACAAATTATACAAAACATACAACTTATACAACTACCCATTATAGGGCGGTTCTATAAATTAGCTTTGACAGATTGTGAGACTATTTTTGAGGTCAATTTATT
>CAMQBR010000063.1 GCA_946999045.1 uncultured Prevotella sp. | reverse complement strand
CCCGATGGATTCTTTCGGAGGAAACCGCTGCATATACCTGTGTCGTTCTCAGGTTAGTGTGTCCGAGCATACGGCTCACCGTTTCGATAGGTACACCTGCAGAGAGTGTGATGAGCGAAGCAAAGGTATGGCGAGCCATGTGAAAGGTCAGTGGAGTTTCCATGCCGATGTTTCGCTGTATATAGTGTATGCCATTGAGAATAATGTCAGTACTAGGGACATCAAAGACAAAGCCAGCCCTTATACCTCTATAACGATTCATGATAGTCAGCGCAGGGGGAAGCACCTGTACACGGTAAGGGGTCTTGGTCTTCATGCGCCTGCCCTTTCACAGAGTTCGTGAAAGCGTGCGTGGATGAGTGCGGTGCATTCACCGAGTTTCTGATTGACGGACACAGCCATGCTGCTCTTGCCGATGAGCCTTTGCTTGCGGCTGTCCCAAAGAGCGAGCGGAGTTTTGCATTTGGTGGAGAAGCCCGAATGGGTTCTGCCAACGGAGATGCGCCCAATGACAGGCACAAGTCCTTTCTTGTCGGTTCGTTTCGCCTGAACGAAGAACGATACTTTGAGTTTGTTTTCTTTCATTTTTCTGTCGTTTTTTCTAAATTTCCTTTGCTTGCAAAGGTACAGATGAACAAGTATTCCTGAGCGATGCAGAAAAATGAAAGATGAAGAATAAAAACCTATGACACAGTTGTTTACCTTCAATTCGTAACCCCTTTTTGCTTTTTCCTTGATGGGTTACGATTTGGTAACGGAACTCCTGCCGTTTGATGCTCGCTCTTGCTTACCCTCAAAATAGTAAGAAAATGCTAAATGGTACTATTTCAAATAGTTACATTCCTTGCGTTTCCCTCTGTTTCCCCTTGATTCTTAACAACAGATTGTGCAACTTTTATAAGAGCGGTTCTATAAATTATCACCGTAAAGTTTTTTATGTCAGTATTTTTACGTTTTATCATCTTGTGGACTCTTTTTATATAAAACAGGCTGCGCCTCAACAATTCAAACAAGTTTGATTATATTCGGCTTGCTCCGTTTTTGGTTCAATTTGCTTGTTCGTTTAGTAGCATAGCTCGCTATACTCCTTCACTCACAAACAAATTTACCTCAAAAATAGTATCACAATCTGTCAAAGCTAATTTATAGAACCACCCATAAAAAACGTTATTTATAGAACCGCCCTTAAAATATATTTGTAATATTTTCATATACCAAAATAATATTTTATATTTGCACATTATAATATAATGTAAGCATGCAAGAAACTAACGCATTATACACAGAAGATACATACAAAACAGCTGTTGAATATTTTCAGGGCGATACCCTCTCTGCACAACAATGGCTCATGCAATATGCAGCGAGAAACGATAATGGAGAAGTAGCAGACCATTCGCCCCATGATATGGTGGGGCGTATGGTGTACAAATTGTTGGAGATAGAGCAACAATATAGCCATGCACTAACCTTTGATGAACTATTATCATTGCTGGATAGGTTTCATTATATAGTGCCATCCGAAGGCTTGATGCTGGGCACAGGCGATGGCGTACTTGGTATACGGCTGGATAGTTATGTAGATCAAGCCTTTACGCCAAAAGCTCAAATCAATACCGAATTGTTTGCCAAGCACATACAAAAGGCACAACGCATAGCCGATGATATGGTAGAAATAGAGCTAAAGGCTTTGAAAGGCTTGATAGCTTGTGTACAGAATAGCAAGGATGCCAGCAGTAATAACGAGCAAAGTACAGCTGGCTTAGAGCAATTGTTACAGCAAAGAGAACAATGTAGAAGCACATCTATACAAATAGTGAATGTAGATGAGGCACTACTTGCTCTGGGTATTGCCAACGATATGGCGCAGGTAGAACAGTGCTTAACCCAAGTGTATAAATGCTTGTTGTACAATAGCTATCAGGCGTCTGTAGAACTATCTAACGAACGTGGCGCATTTCCACTTTTCGATGCAAATATAGAAGAACATCATCCGTGGGTAAACCTCTTATATACAGATGAAAACAAAGAGCAACAAGCACTGCTGAAACATGGTAGAAGAAATATGTGCTGTGTATCAGCAAGAACTGTTGGTGATGCCGAACAGTGGGTAAAGCGTGCTGCTCAACATCAAATAAAGAATGAACAGCAACTCAATTTACTTGTCTATCCGTTAGATAAGGCCTATCATCGCCACTTTATAGAGCAGTATGTTGCACAGCAGTGGAGCGATGAAGAGCGTATATCAACACTCTATGGGGCAAAGAATGCAAATATCGAAGATACAGATAGTGAAGAAAGGGCAGCTAACCAAGCATCTAACAAGCCATTTACTATTATGGAAACGCGCCCCAAGGAACTGGAATGTGATGTAGTACGTTTTCAGAATAACAAAGAAAAGTGGGTGGCATTTGTAGGATTGGTAAACGGCAGACCATATGAGATATTTACAGGATTACAAGATGATGATGAAGGCATAGTGCTACCTAAATCGGTTACCAAGGGAAAAATTATCAAACATAAGCAAGGCGATGCACCAAGTAGGTACGATTTTCAGTTTGAAAACAAGCGAGGTTACAAAACCACCGTTGAGGGATTGAGTGAAAAATTTAATCCAGAATATTGGAATTATGCCAAACTAATAAGTGGTGTGTTGCGCTATGGAATGCCTATTGCCCGCGTTATCAACTTGGTAAGTTCGCTGCAACTCAAAGATAAGAGTATTAATACTTGGACTACAGGTGTGGAGCGAGCTTTGAAAAAATATGTAGATGATGGTACGGTGGCTGTAGGAGAATGCTGCCCAGTGTGTGGATGCAAAACAATGATTTACCAAAATGGTAATTTAGTTTGCAAAAATTGTGGTGCCAATAGATAGATAAAAATGCTATATATATTTTTTTTATGACGATAAAATCTTCTTATATATTTTTGCGCAATCTTAAATTTCATGCTTATCATGGCGTGTTGCCACAGGAGCAAATAACGGGTAACGATTATCTTCTCAATGTTCGCATCAAGGTAGCTATGGATAAAGCCGTTTGTACCGATTTGTTAACCAATACAGTAAGCTATGCCGATGTGTTTGCTTGCATACAGCAAGAAATGCAAACACCCTCGAAACTATTAGAACATGTAGCAGGAAGAATAGGAACCCATTTGCTTAAAGACTATTCTACGATAGAAGCAATAGATTTGGAACTAATGAAAATAAATCCTCCCATGAGTGCCGATTGTGATGGGGCAGGGGTGGAATTGCATTTGACAAGAGCTGATAATTAGAACTAAAAAATAAAAAAAAACAAGTTGATAAAGAATAGCAGTTTGCACAAAAATCATTACTTTTGCACCAATATGAATAAGACATTCTACTTCTGCTTACTTGCTTTTTTAATGTATGCCATGGCTACCATGGCTGCTAACAAACGGTTTACACTGGTTATAGACCCTGGGCATGGAGGTAAAGATCAAGGTGCGGCAGGTGCATTGTCGTGCGAGAAAGACCTTACCTTGAAGTTTGGTTTGGCATTTGGCAAAATGGTAGAACAGCAATGTCCAGATGTAAAAGTTATTTACACACGTACTACCGATGTGTTTCTTCCCTTGGTAAGGCGTGCAGAGATAGCCAATAAAAATCATGCCGACTTGTTTATATCTGTGCATATCAATTCTTTGGATGCAGGACGACAAGCTTCGGGGGTACAGACATACACCTTGGGCAAAGGAAAGAAAACGGGCAAAAGCGGCATAGCACAAAACTTGGAAGTGGCTAAACGCGAAAATGCCGTTATCTTTTTGGAGAAGAATTATCAGCATACGTACAAAGGCTTTGATCCTAATTCGGCAGAAAGCAATATCATGTTCGAATTTATGCAAGATGTAAATATGCACAAAAGTGTAGAGCTGGCAAAGTATATGCAGCGTTGCATTTGCCAAGCTACGGGTATGCACGACATGGGAGCTCATCAAGATAACTTAGCTGTGCTGCGCTTATCATCTATGCCTGGGTGCTTGTTAGAGCTGGGATTTATCTCTACTGCAGATGATGAAAAGTTTATGAACTCGCCTCAAGCCGTTCAAATGTACACTAAAGGCTTCTTTGATGCCTTTATGACTTATAAGAACAAGTATTATCAGGGCGTTACAGTACCGTACAAGGCTTCTGTTGTAACAGTAGATACAATACCAAGTGTTATTCCGGTAGAGTACAAACAGAGTGACAAAACAGCAAGACAAAGCCGCATAAACCGCATTGTTAGAAATGCAATGCACACATCTAATCATGCAGAACAGGCAGCTGCTTCTACCAAAAATGATAGTACAAACATAGCAAATACCTCTAAGAATGATGCGGTTAAAGCACCCATTACACTTAAAAATGATAGCAAGTATATGGTAGCAGCACCAACAGATAAAACCTTAAGCACATTTGCTGCAACTAATACCAATGATGATAAAGTACCAGTAGTATTGAAAGATAAAAAGCGTAATGCCCCCCAAAATAACACCGTAACTGCAAAGCCCCAACAAAAGAAAATTAATATAAAGGTAAACCATACCGATGTAGGAGCAGAACATCTTATAGTACCAACAGATACGTCGATACAGGCTATACCCAAGGATGTGCCTGTGTTTAAGGTACAAATATTTAGTAGTAGTCGTAAAATATCCATGAACAGCGTCTTGCTAAAGAACTTACGCCAGTGCGACTGTTATTTGGAAAACAATATGTGGAAGTACACCTGTGGCTCGTCTATCAACTATAATGAGATACGCCGCTTGCGTAAGGAATTGGTAACCCGTTTTCCCGAAGCCTTTATCATAGCCTTTGTAAACGGACATCGAACCGATAGCAATGTAGCCATTCACACATTTCTGAAAAATAAAAAGAAGTAAAAGGATATGAAAAAACATCTAAAAGAAGTACAAATAGGATTGGTAGCCGTGGTGGCTCTTGTTGCCTTGTATCTGGGTATCAACTTTCTAAAAGGCAAAAACTTTTTCTCAGATACCACCATTTATTATATGTCTTTTGAGAATATCAATGGACTAACAATATCTAATCCTATCTATGCCTCTGGTTACAAGGTGGGTAGGGTAAAGAAAATAGACTTTGATTACAGCCGCCAAGGCAAGATAATAGTGCAGGTAGAAATTAATAGTGAGATGAAAATTCCTGTAGGGAGTACAGCCGCTATTAGTAGTGATGTATTGGGAAATATAAAGGTAAACCTTTTAATGGCTCCTAACCACGGTCAATATATTAATGCAGGCGAGGTAATACCTGGCATGATAGATATGGGGACGGTAGGCGTTGTATCACATATGGTGCCTACTATGCAGAAGATGTTGCCTAAGCTCGACTCTATAATGACCAATCTGAATGTGCTTTTAGCAAATCCTTCTTTGGCTAAATCGTTGGATAATATAGGCGATATAACTACAACACTGTCTGCTTCTTCACACCAGTTGCACTCAATATTGTTGCAAGTAAACAGCACCATGCCCCATATGTTAAGCAAAGCCAATAAGGTATTGGATAACTCAGAGAAGTTTACCCATAACCTAAGTAAGGTAGATGTGTTATCCACTATGGCACAAGTAAATGCAACAGTGGCAGATGTAGATGCCACCGTAGCTAATGTAAAGACATTTACAGCTAAGCTAAATAACAATTCCAGCTCGCTTGGTTTGCTTCTGCAAGATACGAATCTCTATCTTAATCTCAACAAGACAGTGCAGCATATAGACTCTTTAGTGGTAAATCTTCGCCAGCATCCTAAGCGTTATGTCCACTTTTCATTGTTTGGAAAGAAGTAACCGCAGGCAATATTCCTTACTTTATTAGGACTTTGTAAGTGTTAGATTTTTTTAGTAATTTACTCTTAATAATTTGTGAGTATCAAAAAATAGAACTAATTTTGTAGCAAATAAGAATATAGTTATCCAAGTAGTATGAAGAAATTTATATTCCCAATCATTCTTCTATTCGTTTTTGTGCTTTTTGAAAGCTGTGTAAGCGGACGAAAAGTACCCTATTTCCAAAATATAGATGAAATAAGTTTGGCAGGTTCAAGGGGTCTTTACGATGCTAAGATAATGCCCAAGGATATGCTCACCATTACGGTAAGCACAACCGAACCAGCTGCAGCAGCTCCTTTTAATTTGTCAGTTTCCAATACTGTAGGTGCTTCTGGACAACTATCCACAGGTGGAGGAAACCTTCAAGGATACTTGGTAGATAATGATGGTAATATCAATTTCCCCATTATAGGATATGTACACGTACAAGGATTAACCAAGAAAGGTTGCCAAGAGCTGATACGAAAGAAAATTTTACCCTATATGGCAGCTACCGAAAATCCTATAGTAACGGTTAGAATGGCGAGCTATCATGTAACAGTAATAGGCGAGGTTAAAAGCCCTGGTGTTATACCTGTAAGCACAGAAAAAATAAGTATTATTGAAGCATTGGCTAAGGCTGGCGATTTAACCCTCTATGGTAAACGCAATAATATTATGCTGATAAGAGAAGATGAGACAGGGCAAAAGAGTGCAGTTAGGCTAAATTTGAATGATGCCAACATCATTAATTCGCCTTATTATTATTTACAGCAAAACGATGTAATATATGTTGAGCCTAATAGTGTACAAGCAAAGAACTCTGGAATAGGCGCATCAACAACACTTTGGTTCTCGTTTGTTAGTATTGTAACATCGGTAGCTTCCTTATTAGTTAATGTATTAAGATAACAACAAATAATACTAAGAATGAAAATAAAAAAAATGAAGAATAGCAAAATAAGGTTTTGTAGTTCTTCTTTTTTTATGCTCATACGTCTACAATCTTCTTCACACACTTATCATCTTGCTCTTAAAAATAAGGGCGGTCCTATCAATTAGCTTTGACAGATTGTGATACTATTTTATAGAACCACCCATAAATCAAAAAAGAAATAATAAAGCTAATTTATATAACCAGCCATAAATTATACAAGTAGTTTCATACAATATATACAAAACATAAAAAAACGAACAACAACTATGGAGCCCTTAAAGCATGAATGTGGTGTAGCAATGATAAGACTGCTAAAGCCATTAGAGTATTATCAAAAGAAATATGGTACATGGCAATATGCATTGAACAAGCTATACTTAATGATGGAGAAGCAGCACAACCGTGGGCAGGAAGGTGCTGGATTGGCATGTATAAAGCAGGATTCTCAACCTGGTTGTGAATTTATGTTTAGAGAACGTGCCGAAGGGAAAAATGCTATTACCAAGATATTTTCAAGTGTCAGAAATAGTTTTAAGGAGGTTTCTCAAGAGCAATTGTCTGATATAGAATATGTTAAAAATCATCTTCCGTATGCAGGTCAGCTATATATGGGGCACTTGCGCTACTCTACAACGGGCAAAAAAGGCATTACCTTTGTGCATCCTTTTATGCGGAGAAACAACTGGCGAGCCAAAAATCTTTGTTTGTGTGGTAACTTTAATATGACCAATGTAGATATGATTTTTAACAAACTCATACAGCAAGGTCAATGTCCACGTATTGATAGCGACAGCTTCTTGATGCTGGAATTTATGGGACACCGATTGGATAGGGAGGTAGAGCGCAACTATGTAGAAGCCAGAAAGCAGGGGTTAGAAAACATGGATATTACTCGCTACATAGAAGCTCATATAAAAACCAGTAACGTATTGCGCACTACCATGGCCGATTTTGATGGTGGTTACGTTGTATGTGGTATCACAGGTTCGGGAGAAATGTTCTCTATGCGCGACCCTTGGGGCATACGTCCAGCCTTTTATTATCAGAATGATGAGATAGTAGTACTGGCAAGCGAACGTCCTGTTTTGCAAACAACCTTCGATTTAGAATGCGATGATATATGCGAACTTAAGCCAGGTTATGCTCTGTTGGTGAATAGAAATGGCGAATGCCATATAGAAAAGATACTCAATCAGCGTGGCGATGCAGCCTGTTCTTTTGAAAGAATATATTTTAGTAGGGGTTCTGACAGCGACATTTATCAGGAGCGTAAAAAGCTGGGTAAGCAGTTAACGCCCTTTGTGCTAAAGGCTATCAATGATGATATAAAGAACACAGTGTTCTCTTTCATCCCAAATACAGCCGAAGTAGCATTTTACGGACTGCTGCAGGGGGTAAAAAAACATCTGCATCAAACCAAGATAAAGCACATACAAGCTTTGTCTCACATACCTACATACGAGGAATTAACAGAGATATTGTCTGAGACAGTAAGAGTAGAAAAGGTGCTATGCAAGGATATAAAGTTGCGTACCTTTATCACAGAAGGCAACACTCGCAATGATTTAGCATCGCACGTATACGATATAACCTACGGCACAATAAAGCCTTACCAAGATAATTTGGTAATAATAGACGACAGCATTGTGCGAGGAACCACCCTCAAGGAAAGCATTTTGCGTATATTAGATAGGCTTCATCCTAAAAAGATAGTTATTGTTTCCAGTGCTCCACAAATACGTTATCCCGACTATTATGGCATAGATATGTCGCACCTTAACGAGTTTTGTGTGTTTCGTGCCGCCATTCAATTATTAAAAGATGAAGGAAGAGAGGATGTTATCACACAAACTTATCGTCAATGTGTAGAAGAAATACGCAAACCAGTAGAAGAAATTAGTAATTGTGTACGCCATATTTACGAGCCTTTTACAGTAGAAGAAATTAACAAAAAAGTAGTAGAGATGCTTCGTCCAGAGGGAGTTACTACACCTATAGAACTGGTATTCCAGTCGATAGAAGGTTTGCATCAAGCTATCCCCATGCAAAAAGGCGATTGGTATTTTACGGGTAAATATCCAACCCCCAACGGCATGAAGTTATGTAACAAAGCATTTATTAGTTATTACGAACAAAATTATTAAGACAAACGTTAAAAATACGCAGTACAATGAAGAATGTAACACTTGTATTATCCGATGGAACTAAGTTTCGTGGTAAATCATTTGGCTACGATGCTCCAGTAGCAGGAGAGGTAGTTTTTAATACGGCAATGATGGGTTACCCCGAAAGTTTAACCGATCCGTCGTACGAGGGTCAGTTATTAACATTCACATTTCCACTCGTAGGCAACTACGGTGTACCACCATTTTCTTTCCAAGAGAATGGTGTTGCTGTATATATGGAGAGTGAGCGAATACATGTATCGGCACTTATAGTGTCTGATTACAGCATATATTATAGTCATTGGAACGCTCATGAGAGTTTGGCCGACTGGTTGAAACGTGAGAAAGTGCCTGGCATTACAGGTGTAGATACACGCCAATTAACCAAAGTGTTGCGTGAGCATGGTGTGATGATGGGTAAGATTATCTTTGATGACGAGCCAGACAACATTCCTGAGGCCAACTACGAAGGTGTAAACTTTGTAGATAAGGTGAGCTGTAAGCAAATTATTAAGTATAATGAGGGGGCAGGCAAAAAAGTTGTTTTGGTAGATTGTGGTGTTAAGCACAATATTATAAGATGTCTTCTCAACCGTGGTGTTGAAGTAATACGTGTTCCATGGAACTACGATTTTACGGCTATGGAGTTTGACGGACTATTCTTAGCCAATGGTCCTGGCGACCCAGATATGTGCGAAGAGACCGTGCAAAACATTCGTAAACAAATGCGCAAGAGTAACAAGCCTATTTGTGGTATCTGTATGGGCAACCAGTTATTGGCTAAAGCAGGTGGAGCTAAAATATATAAATTAAAGTATGGGCATCGTTCTCACAACCAGCCAGTAAGAGAAGTGGGCACCAACAAATGTTATATTACCAGTCAGAACCACGGTTATGCCGTTGATAGCAAGTCATTGGGTAGCGATTGGGCAGTATGGTTTGAGAACATGAACGATGGTACTAACTCGGGTATTAAGCACAAAACCAATCCGTGGTTCTCCGTACAGTTTCACCCTGAGGCTTGTTCAGGCCCTGTAGATACAGAGTTTATCTTTAACAAATTTGTAGAAGCATTATAGGCAGGCTCTATAAAATACCCTCGATAGTTGAATTATATTTTATGAAATACGTTTTGTTATCTTTTGTTTTCTTTTTATAGACAACAGGTTGCGCCTTCACAATTCAATCAAGTTTAATAGTATTAGGGTTGCACTTTTTGATACAAAATGTAAGTTTAAAAATCTAATAAGGGTGGTTTTATCAATTAGCTTTGACAGATAGTGCGACTATTTTTGAGGTAATTTTGTTTATGAGTGAAAGAGTATAGCGAGCTATACTACTGAACGAACAAACAAATTGAAGCAAAAACGGAGCAAGCCGAATACAATCAAACTTGTTTGAATTGTTGAGGCGCAG
>CAMQBR010000062.1 GCA_946999045.1 uncultured Prevotella sp. | reverse complement strand
GTAACGGTCTCAATACTCTCAGCGGCACGCTGAACAGCTTGACGGAAGAGAGCCGCTCGTTTGGCGGTGCCATGGCGGCAGCCAACACCATGGCTGGTAAGAGCGGCAAGGACTTTGAACAGCTGAAAGGCAAGGTTGCCGATTTGGCGGCAGAGCTGCCTATTGCCCGAGACCAGTTGGCGAACGGTTTGTACCAAGTAGTGAGCATGGGCGTGCCCGAGGATAACTGGATAGCCTACTTGCAGAAATCGGCTAAAGCCTCTATAGGCGGTATTGCCGACTTGGGCGAGACCGTGAAAGTAACCGCAACGGTTATAAAGAACTATGGTTTAGCATGGGAGAAAGCCAATGACGTACAGGATAAGATACAGCTGACGGCAAAATTAGGTTCTACGAGCTTTGAGCAGTTGGCGGAAAGTTTACCCATGGTAACAGGAAACGCAGCCACGCTTGGTGTGAGCATAGACGACTTGTTGGCGAGCTTTGCCACGCTGACTGGTGTGAGCGGAAATACGGCTGAGGTGGCAACGCAATTGAGTGCGGTGTTTACCTCGCTGGTGAAGCCTTCGAGTGAAGCGACCAAGCAAGCAAAGGAAATGGGCATACAATTTGACGCAGCAGCCATTAAAGCAGCTGGCGGTATGCGTAACTTTCTGTTAGACTTGGATAAGAACGTAAAAGCATACGCAGCGAGGACGGGGCAGTTAGAGCAAACGATATACAGCAAGCTGTTTGGCAGTGCCAGAGCGATGCGAGCCCTGATACCACTAACAGGTAAGCTGGCGGACAAATTTAGCGAAGATGCAGCGAAGATGTCTAATAGTGCTGGTACAGTAGAAGGCGCATTTGGTATCATGTCAAGTACAGGCAGTGCAAAGATACAGAAGCTAAAGAATGTCATAGCCGATATGACGGACGGCATCACGAGCAAATTAAGCGTATTGCGACCAGCACTCAATATTAGTGCAGAAGTTGGAAATACGGTGGTAGCCATTTTTGCCATGAAGAAAGCCTTTGACGCCTTTGGTGTGAGTACGATGCTGACCAAAGGAAAGATTATAACATTGAGCTTGGCGATGCAGCCATGGAAAAACATAACTATGGGTGTGAAAGCCATGATAACAATGCTTACAGCCAAAATGAGCGGTGCAGCCGTTGGAGCGACAACGATGAAGATAGCCGTGCGCGGGTTAATGGTAAGTACAGGTGTAGGTGTGGCGATATGGGCGTTGAGCGAAGCCATTGGCTATCTGGTGGGAAGTATGGATGAAGCAGAGAAAAGGATGGACGGGATGAGTGGACTTGTATGACTTTGAAGCGTCCGTTGGACTTAGAAGCCTATTGGACAACAATTCATACGAACGTCATTGATTCCATACGCATACCGAATCTCCCGAAGTGTGACGGGGCAATACATATCGTGGGTGATTCCATGTATCCTTTGCTCAAGTCTGGTGATATCGTACTATACAAAGAAATGCCAGTGGACATGCAGCACCTGTTCTATGGTGAAATGTACCTCATTTCATACATCATAGAAGGTGATGCTTACGTCGTGGTCAAATACATCAACAGATCGCCGCAGGGAGAGCCTTATGTCACGCTCGTGTCGCAAAATCCACACCATGCCGACATAGACATTGCCTTCCGTACCGTCAACGCTCTCGCTCTTGTCAAGGCATCCATCCGCATCAACTGCATGATGTAGAAAAGGCGCGATTTTTGGAATTGTTGTCCAAATGTTGACCGATTTATTTGATAAAACCTGTATATTATCTATGTACAGAGAGTTGCAAGGTACGGACTAAAGCCTGTTAATCAGGGGGGGGGCATTGGTTCAAGCCCATCTTGAAGCGCAGAGAGAACAACAAACGTTGTTCTCTTTTTTTTTTAGTTTCATAATCCTATTATAACTTTCTATTACTCCGATCAATGTTGTGGAAAGCAGACATTGATCGGAGTAAAGAAATAATTATGAATTTTATCCTTATCTTCCCAACCAAGCTTCTGGATTGAGCTTTGCTGTTCCGTTACGTAACTGGAACTGGAGGATATTATCTTTGCCCACCGTTCCAAGAGTTTGTCGGGTACGAACCTTCTGACCTCTCGACACACGTACCGAACTAAGGTTACAATAAACCGAGATATACGCCCCATGCCGAACCATTACTACCGTAGTTCCAGCATACGTCATTACCGCACTCACCTCACCATCATAAATAGCACGAGCCTGACAACCAGCACTGCCTAAAATATTGATACCTTTATTATCAAGCGTTACATTGCGCAGTCCCTCCACATTATACTGTCCAAAATGACTCACAATGCGATAACCACCTGTAATAGGCATCGGCAGTCTGCCACGGTTAGCCTCAAATCCTCCGCTTAACATTCTATCAACCGAACTCATTTTCAGAGATTCATCCGCCTGCTTCTGAACTTTTGCTATATTCTCTTTATTGCGAACAGCATCGCTTGCCGCCTTACGTTCTGCTGCTATGCGATCCGCTTCAGCTTTGCGAGCTTTCTGTTCAGCTGCTGCACGAGCCTCTGCTGCCGCCTTAGCTCTTGCTTCATTTTGCTCTCTTCTTGCTTTCTCTGCTAACTCAGCTGCTGCACGAGCAGCAGCTTTCTGGCGCTCTTCACGTGCTTTCGCCTCAGCTATACGACGAGCATTCTCTCGAGCTGCCGCAGCCGCTTCTGCCTTTTTGCGTGCTACTTCAGCAGCTCGTTTGCGAGCCGCTTCAGCTATGGAAGCTTTTCTTTTAGCCTCTGCTTCGGCACGAGCTTTCGCTTTTGCCACCTCAATAGCAACCAATTTATCTATTTGTGCATTAAGTTCTACATCCTTTTTACGCTGTTGAGCAATAATCACTTGGATGGTTTTTTGTTCTTTCTGTAAGCTACTCACTTTTTGTTTTTGCGCATTCTGTTGTCCCTCAAGCGTTTGTTTTTCTTTTTTCCCCTTATATAGCAAGCGATTCTTTTGTCCCTTTACGTGCCGTAACTGCGTTCTCTTCTCGTGTACTTGCTGCTGTTTTGCCTTTAAGCTTTCGCCTTGTGCACGCTGATAAGCTGCATAATCGCGAATAAATTGTAAGCGACGATACATCTGTGCAAAACTCTTAGCCGAGAAAATAAACATCAACTTATCTTGAAGGGTATTACTATGCGACATATATGCCATCGACTTAATGTATTTACGCTTACGGTCGGCTAGCTGTTCTTCCAAGGTTTTAAGCTGGGTGTGCAATATATCTATATTGTCATTAATGTGATGAATATCGCCTTCAATGGTTTCAATATGCTTTTGACGGTCGCTAATAGCTGTATTAAGAATCATTAAATCTTGCAAGCGTTTCTTTACATCAGACTGATTAGCGCGCAATGCTTGCTCTTGTTTTTTTATATTCTTCTGTACCTGACGGCGTTGATTTTCCAAACCACGTATTGATGAATTAGTAAATTTAGCCGTCTTATAACCCGACCGTTTATTATTATTTTGCCGTTTGAGTATCTTTGTTTTTTTTACTTTAGTATGCTGCTGAGCACGTTTCTGCTGAGCTGATAGCGAAACAGCCAGTACAAAACTTAAAAGTATAATAATATAACGTTTCATTTTCACTGAAGAATAAAAAGATTACGTAAAACATTATTTATATCTTTACGCTGATAACGATTAGATACCGTTGTATGCACATCCCAGTTATTATTATTTTTTACATCTTCCATTTCTATACACAACTGTACAAGACTCTTTACAGAATTGGATTTTGATGTAGAGAAGTTAAGCACTTGCTTGGTAGGATATTGTTGCAATCCAACGTTCTTAAAGTCACTATAAAACCATGTCAATACAGATGTGGTATAAGCTACATCTGTATATTTTACTGTAGAAGATACTATGTGTTCCATACGTTTATCAGCATTCCAGCCATACATCATACTCCCCTTTTTCAAAGAAATAGGATAAGAATTACCTTGTTGCAACATTGTTACATTGTAGATTGATACATCTTTATCGTCCACCTGCTGCTTGCCCGGAACAAATAGCTCGTTCCAAAATAAAGCTTGTAAGGTATAAAAGTTTAAAGCATTACGCTGCAAAAAGTCTACTTCCTTGTATGAAGCCTTTACATATTCCTTATGAATGCGGTCAACTACCAATACATAGTTGGGAGTAAACTCTATACGCCCCACCTCACACCCCAGAAAAGGCATGAAGGCTTGCAAACGTATCACCGTATTTCTGCGCATTTTGATAGCACCTGGTACCGATATATTCTTATCTTCAAATGTTAAAGATATAGAAGCTTTTGCCACAACGTCTTGTGCCGTAAGCCGATTGCGTATCACCTTTTGCACAAACAATTGCTGTGCTGACCTTGTTTCAACGATGGCTTTCGGGGGAGTTTCCCTATTTCTATTTGTCGTTTTCTCACCTATCATGCGTTTAGATGCACACGAAGAAATGAGTAAAATTACAGCTATATAGCAAATACTCTTAATGATATGGTTCATTTTTCAATATATTTCTTTAATTTTATTTTACGTTGGATAAGAGCTTTATCCTCTTTCTTAGCCACTTTCAGAGCCTTATTCCAATATTTAAGTGCGCCCTCTATCTGTCCGTTCAGAGCATAGATGTCGCCAGCATGCTCCAATACCACACTACTTTGCACTGAGTCTGTATCATTTTTTACAGCTTGGTCTATGTACAACTTAGCCTCTATAAAACGTTTTTCCAAGAACAATATCCATGCATAGGTATCCAGATAAGTGGCATTGTTAGGTTCTGCCTTGATTACCCTATAGCTCATTTGCTCTGCCTTTTGTAAATCTTTGCCGTCTTCGCTCAAAAAATAAGCATAATTATTTAAGCAGGTAATATTATCGCTTTTATATTTTAAGCACTTGTCGTAGGCCTCGTAAGCCGATTTTTTTTCACCTTGTTGATGTAACAAATCGCCCAACATTGCATAAAATTCACTTACCAATGCCACATCACTTTCAGCATTAATGGTACTAACGCCTCGTCTCAGTGCATCAATAGCCTTACGTTGCTGTTCTTGCTGCATATATGCCCATGCCAGATAATAATAATACGCCATGACATTAGGAGTAAATTGTGCTCCTTGCTCGCAGAGTTCAATTATCTCTTTCAAGTCTTTCTTAGACACATACCACTGTAACAACATTAAACGAGCATTTGTATTATCGGGAGCTATCCTTATTACATGTTGCAACACAGCATTGATACTATCTTGTGAAAAATTTTTTAGTTTCATATAAGCAACATCCAACAAAGCTATTTCCACCTCCTTTGGGTTGGCTCGCATCACTTTATCAAACAGCTGTAACACCTCTGTACTATCGCCTTTACATTCTTCACTACTTCGTACAATCTGATATAACATAGTAATTTTTGTTTGAGTAGGCGTTTCTTTACTCATCAAGATACGGTTGCGAAGCTTTAGCGCATTATTTTTTTCTCCTACCTTATTATAGTAATCGTACAAAGCTGACAACACAGAAGCATCGTTTGGATCGTCCTTGAAAGCTTGCATATATATTTTGTAAGCTTTCTTTTGTTTATTATTTACCATGAGCCAGTTACCCAACATCGCCTTATATTCTACATTGTTAGGATGCGTATCAACAAACGACTTCAGTATTTGATATGACCTTTTCTTATCTCCTTTATTTTCGTAAATATTCATTTTTGTTAAAATAAGGTCTATATTAGTACCCTCTGTCTGCTCAATATGGTCAATAGCTAACAACATTTTGTCATAATCCTTTTGCTGATTGTACAATTGAACCAAAAACCAAAGTGCTTCCAATCTATCATGGTGCGTGGCATATATGCTTTCATAAGCCTTGATAGCCTTATCGTATGCCCCCCTCTTAATATAAAATTGCGCTACCTTTTCTTGGTAATCACTATTTTCTGGACATAGCATTGCAGCCTTTTCAAAGTTCTGAAAAGCCAGTGTGTCTTTTTGTTCTTCCTTATATAACTGTCCTTGTAGATAATAAGTTTCGGCTGCTTTGGGGTTGAGTGCCATACACTGGTGCAGCAAATCAGCAGCCAGTTCCTTTTTACCTGCTTGCTTTTGGCATACTGCTTTCAAAAACAAATAATGATAACGCAGTTGCTTATTCTGACTAAACAGTTGCTGTAAGCTATCTTCAGTCATCACTTGTTCTTTTGTATCTTGTGCCTTCATAGGCATAGCCATACCTATTAGTGCATATAGCATCCATGCCATGCACACCATACGCATACTCATCTTACTCTTTTTAGTCTTGTTTACCTTAATCATCTGTCTATTTTACTCCTGTATGCCCATAGCCACCTTCGCCCCTTTCGGTTTTATCTAATATGGCAACTTTATCAAACACACCTTGCTCATGACGTGCTATTACCATTTGTGCAATGCGTTCACCATCGTTTATCACAAAATTTTGCTGTGAGAAGTTAATAAGCAGAACCTTTATTTCACCTCTGTAATCGGCATCTATTGTACCTGGTGTATTCAAAACTGTTATGCCATGCTTCAATGCCAATCCACTGCGCGGTCGTATTTGTGCTTCATATCCTTGGGGTAAAGCCATATACAATCCCGTTGGAACGAGTATACGCTCCAAGGGTTTCAATACAATTACCTCTTCTAAGTTGGCTCTCAAATCCATTCCTGCGCTCTGCTCTGTAGCATATTGTGGTAGCGGATGATGACTTTTATTGATTATTTTTATTTGTATCATTTTTCTTATTATTCAAAAAGCTCACAAGCTATTAATTTTACTTATAAGCACCTTTATTATGCAAAAATAGCTAATAATTGCCATAATATGCGCTTTTTGTTATTAAAAAGCCACAAATTACACAAAATAACACTATATTTGTGATTATGAAATGGCAATCTTTAATATCCAACAAACGATTAGGACAAGAAATTAAACATGCCGAACGACATGATGACCGTTCGGAGTTTAAGCGCGATTACGATAGGCTTATCTTTTCTGCGCCATTCCGTCGTATGCAAAACAAGACACAAGTATTTCCACTTCCAGGGTCTATCTTTGTACACAACCGCTTAACCCACTCGCTGGAAGTGGCATCCGTAGGTATGTCGCTGGGCAATGATGTAATGACCCAGCTATGCGATAAGCATCCTGAACTATGTGGAACACTGTTCGAACAGATTGGTACCATCGTAAGTACGGCTTGTTTGGCACACGATATGGGAAATCCTCCGTTTGGACACAGTGGCGAGAAAGCCATTCAAACCTTTTTCACTGAGGGTGCAGGAAACTATCTGAAAGGTCAACTACATCCCCGTTTTTGGAATGACATTACACATTTTGAGGGTAATGCCAATGCTTTCAGATTACTAACTCACCAATTTAAAGGTCGACGCATTGGCGGATTTGTCATGACTTACTCTACCCTTGCCAGTATTGTAAAATATCCTTTTATCAGTAGTAGGGCTGGCAATCATGGAAAATTTGGGTTCTTTGCATCAGAAGAAAGCACTTATGTGAAGGTTGCCACTGAGTTAGGTATCAAAAAAATGTCTGCTAATAATGAGCCTTTGCGTTATGCTCGCCATCCATTGGTTTATCTTGTCGAAGCCGCTGATGACATTTGTTACGAAATAATGGATATTGAAGATGCTCACAAACTAAAGCTCCTCTCGTTTGATGAAACCGAACAACTACTTCTCAACTTTTTTGATGTCAACACGCAGCAACACATCAAACAGCGAATTATTGATGAGGGATTAACGGATAATAACGAAAAGGTAGTGTATATGCGTGCTTGTGCTGTTGGCAAACTGGAAAACGAATGTGTTGCTGCTTTTGTTGATAATGAAGAGGATATTTTGAATGGAACGTTTGAAGGATGTCTCATTGACCATATCAATACCATTCAGCAACAGGCTTATCGTCATTGTGCCGAACTGTCTTTTAAGCGTATCTACCACAGCAAACCTGTTTTGGATATAGAATTAGCAGGTTACAAAATACTGCAAACGCTCATGGAAACGCTTATTGAAGCTGCTGTTAACCCTTCTCGTTTCTATTCACAAGAGTTGATGCGCCGCTTTAGTAGTCAGTATGATATACAGAGTAATGACCTTGAAACACGTATCATGGCAGTTATTGATTACGTGAGTGGTATGACAGATGTGTTTGCCTTAGATATCTATCAAAAGATTAATGGCATCTCGCTGCCAGTGGTATAATTTTAAGGCTGATTCTATAAAATACCATCATCTGTTGTGAGTCTTTTTTCGTTTTGCTATCTTTTGGCTTTTTTATAGAAAACAGGCTGCTCATCAACAATTCAAATAAGGGCGGTTCTATAAATTCGCTTTGACAGATTGTGAAACTTTTTTTTTTGAAGTCAGATGGTAATTTATAGAACCGCCCATAAGTTTGATTGTATTCAGCTTGCGCAGTTTTTGACTTAAAAGCTAACAAAACTAATTTATAGAATCAGCCTAAAAAAAATCAAGAGCAGGGTCCTCTCCATTTCATAATTATTCTCAAACTCATTATAATGAACTATTTCGTAAGATGTAAATTCAAGAAAATCTTCACACAAATACAAAATATTTTCATAAAAAATATTTCTGTGGAGTAAAAAGTGGGGCAAAAAAATGGGGCAAAAAAATTTGATAGGTACTAAAAAAGTCCGTAAGTAATTGTAGCTTACGGACTTTTATTATAAGCAATTGTGGAGCTGGAGGGATTCGAACCCTCGTCCAAACAGGGAAACCATACGCTTTCTACATGCTTATTCTAACCTTTAGTTTTCGTGTTACGGCAAGACTCAGACCACCAACCGTAACCTTATCCTCTGAAATTCATCATGGCAACGAGGCTTACCATAACTATTTCCGATTTACCTGCACCGCTTTTTCCTTAGATTCGGAACAACATCCTTGGAGCGATGTCTCGTCCCATCAACTATTGACGGGATAAAGCCAGTAATCTACTATACTTCGATTAGGCAGCGAGAGCGTAATTATTTTCGCCAATTAAATTGTTGATTGCTATGATTTAGGAGACAACAACCGAAGCTCCGCATGCTTACATACCATTTCATCCCGCTGTCAAATCCAGTCAACCCCATTAAGTTTAACTATTGACATAAGTTTTTAAGGTACTTATTCAGTTTGCAAAGATAGTATCTTTTCATTGTAATGCAAACTATTTTTCTAAATATTTTAATGGTGTAAATTCAACTTCAAAATGCAACTACGTTTGTAAAACGTAAGTAAAAGGTTTCAAGTAGCGTTCTAAATTCCAGCTTTTTGCTTGGTAGTGCATTTATTTTATGTTGTTATTCTTTACCTTTGAAACCTTCCAACGCCTTTCAGCAATGCCAACGCCCCCTTTATCGGGTTGAGCCTTTAGGCTTCTCTTTCATCGGAAATATTGAATAACCCGTAAATATGCCATCAAAATCATGCAAATGGAATTTACTTGTCGAACCAGGCATCTGTAACGTCCTGCCATAATAGGTGGCACAGGGCGTGGAAGACAAAAAAGCACAATTGAGATTACTTATACTCCCATCATAAGGCTCGATGTGAGATGATAACTTTAAAAATCTTTTCTTATTCCCATCAACATCCACATATATGTAGGGTCTGCTAACCAATAGTAACCATGCAAGCACGTGGTTTGGCAAAAATTCCTGCAAGACCACTTTTTCAATGAAAAATTGTTTTATTGACCGTAATTTAATATATTTGCTGGCATGAAAAGGTAAATTCATGACAATGATGAACAAGCAAGAAATTTTAGATACACTGGAAGAATATAAGCGTTTGGGCTTCCAAGAACAGATAGACTATGAAAAATTCTATCTCTATTCTATCATAACGCATTCAACGGCTATCGAGGGATCTACGATGACCGAGATAGAGAACCAGTTGCTTTTTGATGAAGGTCTTTCTGCCAAAGGTAAAAGCATTATAGAGCAAAACATGAACCTTGACCTAAAGGCTGCCTACGAAAGAAGCATGGACATGGCAAGGACACATACGCCTTTCTCCATTGATATGCTAAAAGAGCTGTCATCAATAGTCATGAGAAGAACTGGGACTGCATACAGTACGCTTGGAGGAACATTTGACTCCTCAAAAGGAGATTTGCGCCTGGTAAACGTAACAGCTGAGGCAGGTGGAAAATCATATATGAACCACCTGAAAGTACCACAAAGACTAAAAGATTTCTGTGAGGAAATAAACGAAAGACGGGAACAATTATTAAAAAATCCAGATATATACAAACAATACCAGTTGAGTTTTGACGCACATCTGAAGCTCGTAACGATTCATCCATGGGTAGACGGTAATGGCAGGATGTCGAGGTTGATAATGAATCATATTCAGAATGAGTTTGGACTGGTTCCCTGTAAGGTTTTGAAAGAGGACAAAGTCGAATACATCGAAGCCTTGGTTGAATCAAGAGAGAAAGGTTCATGTTTGCCGTTTCAAGATTTTATGTTCAAAGAACATACCAATAATCTTCAACAGGAAATCGATAATTACAAGTTATCTATGGAAGAGGAGGAAGAGAAAGAAGAAAAGAAACCCCGTCGCCATTTCAGAAGATAAAATTAATTAAGGGCGGTTCTATAAATTAGCTTTGACAGATTGTGAGACTATTTTTGAGG
>CAMQBR010000061.1 GCA_946999045.1 uncultured Prevotella sp. | reverse complement strand
ATTGTGTTGCATCATAAACAGCCTGTCTACAAAGTAGAGCCGTGTGCAGACACAATTTGACACTCGTTATAATGTCTGTAACATGATGATGTATAGAAACTTATGGCATATGTATACTTTCTCTGCTCTACGGAAATAGGGTATTGAGAAGGAGAACTTGTAAAGTTTTTCAAGAATATTACCTTCTAATTCGGATTTTTTTACCTTAGCAGCGTGGTTGATTGTGTTAGCGACAATCCCATTATTTTGGTCGAGTGGCTGTTTTCCTTTCATAATTATCAATTCTTTACTATAAAGGCTCAAAAAATAGCTCACTTGACCATTTTTTTTTATTAGTACTTATTTCGTTGATTTTTATATGGTTAGATAAAAAATAGATCCTGTCATATCACACGAGTATCCAAAGCTAAATACCATACGATTATGGTATTATTTTTAGAAAAGAACAGCTTTCTCTGTGTTACTGGTGTGCTATAAAATAATGATATTTAGAAAAAGAACCAAGACATTTTAAATGAAAGAGCCGTGATATAAATCTAATATATGCTTGTGCTTTATTGTTTATATCGGTATTTTTTCGTAAGTTTGTAAGTCAAAATTTGGCGAGACAATACGATGAAGATAAGATTTATAGACCTTTTCGCAGGGATTGGCGGAATACGCAAAGGATTGGAACAAGCTATCGCAGAGCGTGCTGATGTTTCCGAGTGTGTTTTCACTTCGGAAATTAAGTCCCATGCCATAAAAGTGCTTGAGCAGAATCACCCCACAGACACGATTACGGGTGATATAACCAAAATAAACGCGGCTGACATTCCCGATTTTGACATTCTTTGTGCAGGTTTCCCCTGCCAGGCTTTCAGTGCAGCAGGTAATAGAAGAGGATTTGCTGATACGAGAGGAACATTATTCTTTGACGTTGAACGTATCTTATTGGAAAAGAAGCCTAAGGGATTTATTCTCGAAAACGTTGAGGGACTGGTCAATCATGATGGTGGAAAAACTCTCACGATTATTTTAGACCATCTTCATTCTACTGGTTATAAAGTTAGTCATCGTATTCTTAACTCAAAGGATTTCGGTGTACCGCAAGAACGTAAAAGAATTTATATTGTCGGGACATTGCAGAAAGCACCTGATTTAACTGATTTCCCAATAGTTCATCGTTGTATGCGTGATATAATGGAAACAGGGAAAGCTGTTTCTAATACGAAATTTACCCGACTTCTCTTGAAGAATTTTACTTTAGAAGAACTTTATGGGAAATCCATCAAGGACAAGCGTGGTGGAAAAAATAATATCCATAGTTGGGACTTACAGGTAAAAGGTCCTACGAGCAAAACAGAACGTATGCTCTTGAATCTGATTTTAACTGAACGACGTAAGAAGAAGTGGGCAGAGTTATATGGCATTGAATGGATGGACGGAATGCCTTTGACTGCCGATATGATATCTTCGTTCTACAAAGGAAATGATTTGCATATCCTACTTAGCAGCCTTGAACAGAAAGGATATTTGAAGTATGAGTTTCCAAAGAAAAAAGTTTGGGTAACAGATGAAAACGGCAATAAAGCCAGTTACAGGGAATACGACACAACAAAGCCACAAGGTTATAATATCGTTTCAGGGAAACTAAGTTTTGAAGTAAACAAAGTTCTTTCGCCCAATGAGGTTGCTCCAACTTTGGTTGCTATGGATATGCAGAAACTCTATGTCCCTGACACAGGAGGAATAAGACGGCTTACTATTCGGGAGGGATTAAGGCTCTTTGGTTATCCTGAAGATTACAGGCTTGATTTGCCTGAGAAAGAAGCTTTCGACCTGTTGGGCAATACCGTGGTTGTACCTGTCATCAAGGCGGTTGCAGCAAGACTATTAGATGCAATTTAAAATATAAGATATATGGAAAAGCTTACACCAGAAGAAGTCTATAACAGACTATTAGATGATTACGACATTAAAAGCCTTGATGGAAAAATCCAGTTCTTTCTTGGCGATGTAGATATTATCGTAAAACAGAAAGATGTTGTGGGAAATATTGTTCAAGAGTGGCTGGAGGGCTGGTAAAAAAAACGTGAAATAGCCTATTTACCAAGTGATAATCCACAACTTCCGCCCGATTTCTACCTCGACCCTGATGACAAGAAACATTCTCTTTTAGAGGTCAAGGCTTTCAACAGAGATGCTTCGCCTGCTTTTGATCTCGCCGACTTTACGGGTTATGCTAAAGCTATATTGAAAGAACCATGGGAACTGGATACAAAGTATTTGATATTCGGTTATAACATGTCGGATGATGGAATTGTTACTATCAAAGACTTGTGGATAAAGAATGTTTGGGAAATAAGTCGTTCATCAGACAAATGGGCACTCAATGTGCAGTACAAAAATGAGCAGATAAACAAGATACGTCCTGCAACATGGTATGCCAATAAGGCAAAATTTCCGTTGTTCCAAAGCTTGGAACATTATCTCTCAGCCTTAGAACAGACGCTGGTTGACTATCCCGACACAAGAACATTGTCCATCGGTTGGCGAAAGAAAATGCAGGATAGCTATAATGCTTTTTCTGGACGAAAGATAACCATTCCACGCTGGGAGGACATTGAGGAGATTTATCAAGGAAAGAAATAATTGCTTTTTTGTGGAATTTCTTACTCTTTTTTCTGAATGTTCTTAAGTTGTATTCAAAACGCTCCTAAGCTTTCTTCAAAAAGCTCTTCACGGCTCTTTTATTTAAGAATGAATTGAAGACATAGCTTCCTTTACCCACCTCATGTACGAATTGAGGAAAATATTTTGCTTGTATATCAACAAGTTATTCCATTATCAAAATTCGAGGTATAAGTGACAAAAAGAGACCCATTTAGGTCTCTTTTTGTCACTTATACCAGTAAAGTTAATTTGTAGAACCCACCTTAACAGTAATACGCTTGTCCTTTATTAACTTAATTTGTCTCAACAAATCATCGTAATGCAGGGCATTGATGCTTGCACTGGATGAACGTTGAGCTTTACAATAAGTTTCTATTTTGTTTAAAAGTAACTCTACATAAAGCAAAGCATCACTTGTAGATACTGCGGGGGTTGAAGATGACAGACGATTAGCATTCGAAGAGTTAGAAGCGGTTTGTGTAGATACAGGATTGAGAACCTTGTCGACATACGACAAGAAAGAACGCTCTAACGTACGACGTGTAGTGTTGTTAATAGTAACATCGGTAGTTAAAGGTTTCCATACAGCATGAAACAAATCATTGAGATAATCGGGTAGCTGATAAGCCTTAGCATTATCGTACGAATCGTTATAGATTTTAGTTAATGTTGCTAGAGAAAGCAATGTAGCCAAAGTACGGTTCTGATCACGAGAGATAGTGGCAATAGCATTGGTACCTGTAATCTGTGTGATGTTAGATGGATACAACCATAAAGGAGCATCAAATAACTGTTTTTCGAGAAAGCCAATGGCTTCTTTTTGCTTATAAGCTGGTGCAACCTCAAAAGGTTTGGTGCCAGGTAAGTTATTTAGATAACGTCCTCCAATGTTCTTTAAAACATGACCTATATATCTTCCAAACTGGCCACGTACGCTGTTGTACATTTCTTTCAGATTATCGTATTGCTCATCGGGCTGCTTGGTCCATTTAGGAAGATTGGCTATAACACGTTTTAAGTTGAGTATGCCGTAATTAGAAGCCTTGACGTTATCATCGCCCAAATCTTCTGTTTGCGAACGTGGGTCTTCATCGTTCCCTTCTCCACTGAACCAGAGTTTAGGATTATTGCGCAATATTTGTGTTGTTTCCTTACGCAAGGCATCACGCTCTTGGAACTCATCCTTAAACTCAGGACGATATTGGTAGCCCCACTTGATAGCCCATTTGTCGTAATCATTGATGCGAGGAAATAAACCACGCTCGCTGATACCATCTTGTGGTTGTGCTACATAGTTGAAACGGGCATAATCCATGATAGAAACAGTATGTCCATGCTTCTCTACCCAAGCCTTATTGCGCAGTTTTTCTACTGGAGTAGCATGACTTGCACCCATGTTATGGCGCAAGCCTAAGGTATGCCCTACCTCATGAGATGACACAAAGCGAATGAGTTCGCCCATAAGTTTATCATCAAATGGCATTTTTTGTGCACGCTTATCCAAAGGTCCACATTGTGTCATGTACCATTTAGTTAGTAAGTTCATCACATTGTGATACCAGCAAACATGACTTTCAATGGTTTCGCCACTGCGAGGGTCAACCACATGAGGTCCATAGGCGTTTTCTATCTCAGCAGGCAAATACCTGATAACATTGTAACGAGCATCGTCAACACTCATATCTGGACGATTCTTAGGCCATGGCTTTGCCATGATAGCATGTTTAAAGCCTGCTGCTTCGAAAGCAACTTGCCAATCGTTTACACCTTTTATAAGATAAGGAACCCACTTTTTAGGGGTGGCTGGGTCAATGTAAAAGACGATAGGTTTTATGGGTTCAACCAATTCACCACGCTGATAACGCTTTACATCTTTTGGAACTAAGCGGAAACGACCAATAATTCCTTCTCTGTCGGCTTTATGTTGTTGGTCATTAAAATAAGTTACGCCATCGGTAAAATAGCCTACACGCGCATCCCACAAACGTTTGCGCATTGGTGTCTTGGGCAGCAATACCATACTAGTATTTAGTCCTACGGTTACGGTACCCGTTTGTGCAGCTGCCTGATTATAACCCGAAGCATTATAAGTTCGAGTGGAAGCTACTTCTATATTGATAGGAAAGACTTTTAATGTGTCTATAAAAGTGCGATCACTCAGCAAGCCACTAAGCTGTAGACTTTGGCTTCCGCGAGATGAGAACGACATTACTTTATTGTCAGAATTGAAAAAGCGAGTAACATCAATCAAACTATTTTTTGGTTCTTTGCAGGTTCCAATAATTTTGAAAGATGCTACAATAGGATTGACAGTAGAAGCTTTGAGGGTTTGCGAAATTTTATCTTTGTCAGAAGCCAATTGCGACAGAACGTATGCACGCATCAGCATGGTTTTGCCATCACGCTTTTCAAAATAAATAGTTGACTCATTTATCATCTCCCCTGCAAACTTACCAAATCCTTGCGGTGCTGCGGTAAGGCGGGTAACAGCTAAGAAATATCTGCCTAACAAGCTGTCTGGAACTTCAAAGTACCATTTGTCCTCAATATGGCGAACGGTAAACAAGCCTTTAAGCGTTGTTCCGCCTTTCTTGATGAGGTCATCGTATGGATTCTTTTTCTGGTTTCCCTTCTTAACATCAGCTGTATCTTTGGCTGTTTTGTGTACTTCTTTTGCTACTTTCTGTTCTGTTTTTGTAGTATCAACCTTCAAAGAAGATGAAAAAAGAGTATGTGCATGGAGCGACATACCCATGGATAGGATAAAGCATCCTAACATAAATTTTGTTTTTTGTTCCATGTTTTTATGTATAACAGGTATTAACGAGAGTTAAGTGTGAGCCCATAAAGGTGTTTTACGGATAATAGCTTTAGAAAAATAACTAATAGACGATTCTATAAATTGCTCCGTATATTTAGAACAAATTTTATAAAATAAGGTTTGTTGTCTTTTTGTTTCTTTTTATAGGAAACAGGCTACTTCTCTATATTTCAAGCAAGTTTCAATTGTATTTGGTTTACCTTGTTTGTCGGTTCAAAATGTAAGTCTATTAGGTTGTGTACTCGCTATACTCCTTTACTTACCTACTTTTTCTCCACAAAAATAAGCCCAAAATCTAACAAAGCTAATTTATAGAACCACCCTAATGTCTATTAAAACACCCTGTAAACTTCTACTTACTCCAGTTAATTTCCAAAAGATTTACGATATCTGGCTACCTGGTTTTACTTGTTTGTCGGTAGTTGTTACGCTTAACGAGCCATCGAAGTTAACGGCAGATAATATCATACCTTGACTCTCAATGCCCATTAACTTACGTGGCGCAAAGTTGGCAATGAAGCAAACCTCTTTGCCAATGAGTTCTTCAGGATTATAGAATTTAGCAATTCCACTCACAATTGTGCGGTCTTGACCAGAACCATCGTCAATAATAAACTTCAATAACTTATTGGCTTTCTTTACTTTTTCGCAATGTTTGATGTACCCGATACGAATATCAAGTTTCTCGAAATCAGCAAAGTCAACCATTGGTTTTATAGGTTGTGCTTTGTAGTTAGCAGTCTCATTGGCTTTCTTTGTATCTTCGAGCTTTTTGAGTTGAATGTCAATAACCTCATCTTCAATCTTTTCAAACAAAAGTTTAGGTTGAGCTAACAGATGCCCTTCTTTCAACAAATTGCTGCTACCCAACAAACTCCAATCAAATGAATCCATGTTAATCATCTTGCGCAACTTTTCTGAAGAGAATGGCAAGAAGGGCTCAAAGGCAATAGACAGATTAGCAACTAACTGCAATGAGATATACAGGATGGTTTTTACGCGTTCTGGATTGGTTTTCCAAACTTTCCAAGGCTCACATTCTGTAATATATTTATTACCAATACGAGCCAAATTCATTGCTTCTTTTTGGGCGTCTCTGAATTTAAATGTATCTAATAGCGTTTCTACTTTCTGCTTTACATCTTTAAACTCGTTTAAGGCTTGTTTATCAATAGCTTGTAATTCACCGCAAGCTGGAACTACACCATTAAAGTATTTCTGAGTTAAGGTGAGGGCACGATTAACAAAATTGCCATAGATAGCTACCAATTCAGAATTGTTACGCTCTTGGAAATCTTTCCACGTAAAATTATTATCCTTAGTTTCTGGTGCATTGGCGGTAAGTACATAGCGCAATACATCTTGCTTGCCGGGCATATCAACCAAGTATTCGTGCAACCAAACAGCCCAGTTGCGAGAGGTTGAAATCTTATCGTTTTCTAAGTTTAAAAACTCATTAGCAGGCACATTGTCTGGCAAAATATAATTGCCATGTGCTTTTAACATGGTTGGAAAGATAAGACAATGGAACACGATGTTATCTTTTCCAATGAAATGAACTAAACGGGTATCTGGATCTTTCCACCATTTTTCCCATGAACCCCAGCGTTCTGGCTCTTTATCGCACAGCTCTTTGGTGTTAGAGATATAGCCAATAGGAGCATCGAACCATACATATAGCACTTTACCCTCAGCTCCTTTTACTGGTACAGGGATACCCCAGTTTAGATCGCGTGTCATGGCACGAGGCTGCAAATTAAGGTCTAACCAACTTTTACACTGCCCATAAACATTAGGACGCCACTCTTTGTGCTCCTCTAATATCCACTTTTTCAACCAATCTTGATATTGATTTAATGGCAAATACCAGTTTTTTGTCTTCTTGATAATGGGTTTTGAACCGCTGATGGTTGATTTAGGATTAATCAATTCCAAAGGAGAAAGGTCGCTACCACAATGCTCGCATTGGTCGCCGTATGCCCCTTCGTGATGGCAATGAGGACATTCGCCCGTGATATATCGGTCGGCTAAGAACTGATGAGCCTCTTCGTCATAATATTGTTCAGACTCTTTTACTTGTAATTTGCCTTCTTCATAAAGTTTTTTGAAGAAGTCGGAAGCCAGCTTATTATGTGTTTTAGATGTAGTACGCGAATAAATATCGAAGCTAATACCAAACTCCTCGAAACTCTTTTTTATCATATTATGGTATCTGTCTACCACATCTTGTGGGGTAACCCCCTCCTTTTTGGCACGAATAGTGATAGGAACGCCATGCTCATCACTCCCACCAATAAAGATAACATCCTGCTTCTTTAATCGCAAATAACGAACATAAATATCGGCAGGAACATATACGCCAGCTAAATGCCCTATATGTACGCCTCCATTAGCGTATGGTAAAGCTGCCGTAACGGTAGTACGCTTAAAACTCTTCTCTTCCATTGTATGTTTTTTTGTTTTATATTGTTTCTATTGCAAAAGTACGATATTTTAGAGATATTTCAAAATAGGTAAAAAGAAACCAATAAAATAAGCGATGTATGAATTTGTATAGATAGACTCTAAAAATGAGTTGTATTAGTAAAAATATGACAATATGTAACGGTATATGCTTTATATAATCAGCATATAACTTTATATGTATAATGTAGTTATGAAGAAATATGAGGGTATGGCAACTTTTCTTTTAAAATATTATATGCTGGATATTGAGCACACATAAAAAGAATCCGCAGAAGTGATATAATTACAATGTGTATGTGAGGCAAGCTAAACAATCAAAGTATTTTGATTGAAATAAATAAAGGTTAAAAAACTTGTTTAATGAAAAAGAATGCTTATCTTTGCAATAAGAAAGAATAAATAAAAAAAGATTGGGGAAAGAGAATTCCGGCACATAGCTATATATGTCGGAATTCTTTATTTTGTATTCTACCCGAAAAGCAATTAAATAATAAACTAAATATTAATAATATTATGGCTTATATGTCAAGAGAAGGCTACGATAATCTTGTAGCCGAACTAAAACGGTTAGAATCTATTGAGCGTCCAAAGGCATCAGCTGCCATTGCAGAGGCTGCTGACAAAGGCGATTTAAGTGAAAATTCAGAATATGATGCCGCAAAGGAGGCACAAGCTCATTTAGAAGCTAAAATCAATCAGATAAAACAAACAATTGCCGAAGCTAAAATTGTGGATACATCACGTTTGAGCAATGAGGCAGTACAAATTTTATCGAAAGTAGAAATGACAAACCTGAAGACAAAAACCAAGATGACTTACACGATTGTGAGTGAGAGTGAAGCTGACTTGAAAGCAGGAAAAATTTCTATCAAAACTCCTATTGCGCAGGGACTGTTAAATAAAAAGGTAGGCGATGAGGTGGAAATTAAGATTCCTGCTGGTGTAATAAAATTGCGTATTGACAAAATTTCAATTGAGTAAATTATGGATGTATTTTCTAAAATTGCAGTGGGAGAAATTCCTAGCTTTAAGTGTGCAGAGAATGATTTGTTTTATGCTTTCTTAGATATCAATCCGCTGAAAGAAGGTCATACATTGGTTATTCCTCGCAGAGAGGTTGATTACATCTTTGATATGGAGGATGATGAAATAGCTGCTTATGAAGTGTTTGCCAAGAAGGTAGCAAAGGCTATCAAGAAAGCTTTCCCATGCAAAAAGGTTGCTCAAGTAGTTTTGGGCTTAGAAGTAGCACATGCACATATCCACCTTATTCCTATAAACAGCGAGGCTGATGTTAATTTTCGCAAAGAGCATCTTAAGCTGAGCAATGAGCAGTTGGCAAACATTGCTAACAAAATTTATACAGAGTTTAAGAATTTGTAGGTAGAAGTCTCCATATGCGTCCTCTACAAAGAAAGAGACAATAAGAACAAATACTCTCCCTATTCACAAAAAGAGTAAAGGGCAATAAAATATAAAATTAAAATTATATCTGTATGAAGATAGCTGTTTTTTGTTCAGCTAACAACAATATTGAATCACAGTACTTTACATTAACCCAACAGTTGGGCGAGTGGATGGCAAAAAAGGGGCATACGTTGATATATGGTGGATGCAACTTAGGTCTTATGGAATGTGTAGCAAAGGCTGTACACACCAATGGTGGACGAACAATTGGAGTAATTCCGTCCATAAGAGAAAAGGAGGGACAAATATCAGAATATTTGGACGTAGAGATTCCAACAGATAGTTTGAGCGACCGCAAGGACTTGATGCTCAATCAGTGTGATGTGTGCATTGCGCTTCCAGGCGGTATTGGTACCTTAGATGAATTGTTCTCCGTAGCAGCCTCTCATTTCATTGGTTATCATCATAAGATTGTGATATTGTATAATATGAGTGGTTTTTGGAACTCTCTCATTGCTTTGCTTGATAATTTGAAAGATCATGGTATGATACGAGGTAATTACCACAAACAGATAAAGGTAGCTAACAACCTTCAAGATATTGAAAAGATAATAGAGGAGGAGCGGTAAACAAAGTTTTATTTTATACTGGTTCTATAAATTACCACAGTATATAATAATAAACTAAAGTTTCCCCCCCCCTCCCCCCTTAAAACACTGACTTTTCTCATTTACCTTTTTCTTGTCTCTCCCTCCCATATCCATTGGATTTTAACACATGCCTAATAGAGGTTATGGCGTCTGTTGATATACTTCATCCCATATTCCCAATGCTTTAGCCATTACAAGGATTTTGCTCAACTCTTTTTTGTTACCACAGATCATAGTCATGAGGTGCAGGGGTGTCAATCAAAGTGTTTCTCCTAAAATAAGAAGAATGTGTTCTGGATATAGTATTGGAAAAAAGTTAAATGCTTCATTATTGTGGCCGTTTTAACAAGATATAGGTTTGTAAATAGAACTCAGATAAGACCGTCTCAATCTCACAATTTACATTGGGTAAAGATTGTTTAGGTAGATGCGAGAGAGAAAGTTTTTGGGCAGGACAACCTCTTGATCAAATGTGTTTTGCTTAACAATTATGACATTTTTCTTCGAGTTCATTTATATCTGGTGCAATACAAAACTTTCATCGAAAAGAAAATGATTATCAAAGATATTGCCAATAATATCTCGTTGATTGTTCATAAGATGGGCATGCTTAAAAAAGTGAGCCATCATCCAAAATTGTATAATAATTAATCCCTCCAGAACAAATACGTTCCCTAATGGTGTAAAGGAGAGGAGAAATATGGTTATTCTTATTTTA
>CAMQBR010000060.1 GCA_946999045.1 uncultured Prevotella sp. | reverse complement strand
GTTTTATATAAAAAGAGCCCACAAGATGACAAAACGTAAAAAGACTGACATAAAAAAGCTTTACGGTGGTAATTTATAGAACCGCCCTAAAGTGAGCTTGATGATAACGAATATAATCCAATGAATCATATTAGAAATTTTTGTATTATTGCGCACATTGACCACGGAAAGTCAACACTTGCCGACCGACTGTTGGAGTTTACTAAAACTATTCAAGTAACCAATGGCCAGATGTTGGACGATATGGACCTTGAAAAGGAGCGTGGTATTACTATAAAGAGTCATGCTATACAAATGGAATATCAATATCAGGGTGAGAAATATATTCTTAATTTGATTGATACTCCAGGACACGTTGACTTCTCATACGAAGTGAGTCGTAGTATTGCTGCATGCGAAGGAGCTTTATTGGTAGTTGATGCAACACAAGGTGTACAGGCACAAACAATATCTAATTTGTATATGGCGGTAGACCATAATTTGGAAATTATTCCTGTTATCAACAAGATAGATATGCCTTCAGCTATGCCAGATGAGGTAGAAGATGAGATAGTAGAACTGATAGGTTGCGATAGAAAAGATGTGCTTCGTGCTTCTGGAAAGACAGGAGAGGGGATAGAGGATATTCTCAATGCGGTAGTAGAACGTATTCCGCATCCAGAAGGAGACTCAAAAGCCCCGTTACAGGCATTAATATTCGATTCTGTATTTAATAGTTTCAGAGGCATCATTGCTTATTTCAAAATTGAAAATGGAACAATAAAGAAAGGCGATAAGGTAAAATTCTACAATACAGGAATGGAATATACGGCTGATGATATTGGTATCTTGAGAATGGATATGGTGTCTAAGCCAGAATTAACTACGGGTGAAGTAGGTTATATCATTAGTGGTATCAAGGATGCTACTGAGGTGAAGGTTGGCGATACCATTACCCATGTGCAACGTCCGTGTGATAAAGCTATTGCTGGCTTTCAAGAAGTAAAGCCTATGGTGTTTGCTGGTGTTTATCCTATTGACCCTAATGATTATGAAAACTTGCGAACATCATTAGAGAAATTGCAGTTGAACGATGCTTCACTTACGTTTTTCCCAGAGTCGTCTGTAGCTTTAGGCTTTGGCTTTAGATGTGGATTCTTAGGCTTGTTGCATATGGAAATTGTGCAAGAACGCTTAGATAGAGAGTTCAATATGGAGGTAATAACCACTGTTCCTAATGTGTCGTATATGGTGTACGATAAGCATGGAGAGGCTAAAGAGGTACATAATCCATCAGGATTACCAGAGGTTACAATGATTGAACGCATAGAAGAGCCATATATCAGAGCTACGATTATTACCGATACCAGCTATATCGGTCCGATAATGACACTGTGTTTGGATAAACGTGGTGAGCTTATTAATCAGGAATTTATATCTGGCAACAGGGTAGAGTTGCATTTTATGCTGCCTTTGGGTGAGATAGTAATTGACTTTTACGATAAGTTAAAATCTATTTCTAAGGGTTATGCCTCATTCGATTATCATATAGATTCGTACAGGCCATCTAAGCTTGCCAAGTTAGATATCTTGTTAAATGGAGAACCGGTAGATGCGTTATCAACTTTAACACATCAGGACAATGCCGTATCTCTTGGAAGAAAAATGTGTGAAAAGCTAAAAGACTTGATACCTCGGCAGCAATTTGATATTGCCATACAAGCTGCTATCGGTGCAAAAATTGTGGCAAGAGAAACGATAAAGTGTGTGCGCAAGGATGTTACTGCCAAATGTTATGGTGGTGATGTGAGTAGAAAGCGTAAACTATTGGAAAAGCAAAAGAAGGGTAAGAAGCGTATGAAGCAGATTGGTAATGTTGAAGTTCCGCAAAAAGCGTTTCTTGCTGTATTGAAACTTGATTAGGATTAAAAATATTCTGAAAACCTAAAACTATATAAAAACTATCTAAATTATCAGTGTAATGAAAGAACCTGTTAATACTTCTCGTGATATAGCGAGAGAGTTGGCACGTAGATATAGTACCATGACTCATCAGGAGTTAGATGAATTGGAGAATATATTAGTGCCTATGAAATTTGTAAAAGGAGAAATGATCTTACGTGAGGGTGAGATATGTAGAAATATATATTATTTGGATAAAGGCCTTATTCGACAATTTTATTTCAAGAATGGTAAGGAGGTAACAGAGTATTTGGGTGCCGATCATACCATATTTATGTGTATAGAGAGTTTGTTTAAGGAAGAGCCCACCTATCTTCAAGTAGAAGCTTTAGAGGCTTCTATCGTGTTTGCTATACCAGTAGCTGACTTAGAGAAGGTGGCTTTGCACTGCGTAAACATCCAGATGATGTATCGTAAAATATTGGAGGAGAGCTTAATTATATCACAAGTACATGCTGATTTGGTGAGATTTGAAACGGCACAAAATCGTTATAAGCGTATGTGCAAGTTATATCCGCAAGTAGCTTTTAGGGCTCCTCTTATTCATATAGCCAATTATTTACAGATGACTCCTGAAACTCTTAGTAGAGTTCGCTCATCAACGTTATTGGACGACTAATAGTTATGGGGCGGTTCTATCAATAACCACCGTAAAGTTTTTTATGTCAGTGTTTTTGCGCTTTGTCATCTTGTGGGTTCTTTTTATATAAAACAGGCTGCGCCTCAACAATTCAAACAAGTTTGATTGTATTCGGCTTGCTCCGTTTTTGGTTCTATTTGCTTGCTCGTTCTGTTGCATAGTTTGCTATATTCCTTCACTCATAAACAAATTGACCTCAAAAATAGTCGCACAATTTGTCAAAGCTAATTTATAGAACCTCCCTATATATAAAAAGGGGATGTGTATTTATGTTGATACACATCCCCTTTTTACTTACTTGATGAATCTTATTTTTTTCTTATTTGTACTTATCAATGTAAGTTTGTGCTCTTGTATCTCCTAATTCTTTAGCTTTATTAAGAGCAGCTAACCCCTCTATCTTTTTTTTGTTCTGTATGAGAGCCAAGCCTTTGATGAGGTAAATATCTGGATAATTTGGCGCAATAGATATACAGAGATTAGCAGTTTTGATGGCTTCTTCTATCATATTTACTCTCATTTGTAGCGAAGCCATTTCGGCTAAATACGTAGGTTCTTGTCTGTTAAGCACTGCAGCGTGTGCAATATCGTTGAGTGCTTGTTGGTAACGGCGTAGCTTTATGTTGCATTGATAGCGAGTATAATAGAAAGAATCGTTGGCTCTTCCTACCATTAAGGTGTCATATAAATTGTAATCGGCTAATGCTTTTCGGTATTCTTTGGCTTGATTGTAGGCTATACCTCGAGCAAGAATGTATGGTGCAGCCACTGCCGTTAACGGCTTCTTACATGCTGTAACAGCACTATCTAATAAGGTTAGTATCTCTTTAGAAGGGGCTTTGAGTTGTGATTTTGCTTGTGCTGCTTCGTAAAATAACTCGGCAGAGTAAAGCTTTGTTTGGGTTAAAGCCATAAACATATTGTATGCCTTTTGGTAATTACCTTTAGAATAGATGATTTGAGCTTGCTGATGTTGGTAAATGGGCAATGGGTTAATTTGATATGCCAGTGTTGCTTCGGTTAAAGCTTTATCTAAAGTCCATTGTGTCCAAGTGGAATCTGGTTGGTAAATTTGTTGCTGATAGATAATTTTAGCATACTCAGAGTGGGCTACATCCTTATTCTTTGCATTCTTGATAGCTGTTTCCATTTCCTTTGCTGCCGCTGAAAACTGGTGCTTTTCTATATAGAGTCTGGCTTGTGCTGCATATCCATCTACCAATTGGGGAAACATATTTTTATAATCTTGAATGTACTTACAATAATTCTTTGGGCTTTGTTCGCTCGCCATCATAAGGGTAAGTAGAGCATCTTCTGGTTTAGAAGGTAATTGAGTTCGGATAGATGTTTGTTTAAGAACGGGGTCGGTTAAGGTTAATCCGTTGGTAATGTGCATATCAAACATAAACTTTGCATCTACAGCATACGTTTCGTTTTCATTATTAGCGTGTTGTAAAATGCCTATTAACTCACCTTTTGCATTGACAAACGGACAGCCTTCCATGTTTTCTGGGGTTTCTGATGAAAAGATATAGTAGGCATATTTATCCATAAAAAGCTCTACTTTTTGTATTTTTTCTTGTTTGATGAGGGGTGTTTTTACAGAATATCCTATTGCCCAAACGTTCTCATTTGGCTTTGAAGGGGTATTTGCTATATCGATAGCAGTGGTAGGACCTTTGACTTTGAATTTGCAAACATTGTATAATTCATTGGCTCCAATCATTACATCTACAGGAAATGCTTTGCCTTTGGTGTTGATTACGACAGCACTATCAGCTCCTATAAAAGGTGTGAAGGCACTGATAGCTTCGCCGTTTTTGCCTATAAACACACCATTTGTAGTGGATAACAGGGTTCCGTCAGCCTTGAAAGTTGTGAGTGTGAAAACTGATGATGTGCTTTTTTTTACATTTTTTAATTGTCCAAATGCATTAAATGTAGAGAGACTAATTAATAGAATATTGAGTAATAATTTGTGTATGCTTATTTTCATCGTGTTATAGTATAAGTGTTAGTTAATTTTCAATAATTCGCGAGCATTTGCCAAAGCAGCTTCTGTAATGTTGCTGCCGCTTAACATTTGTGCAATTTCTTCTATTCTCTGTTGTGGGTTAAGGTGATACATGGTGCTAATAGTGCCATTTTTTGCTTCTTTTTTAGAAACTTTATAATGATTTTTGCCCAATGCAGCAATCTGTGGAAGGTGTGTAATACTGATAACTTGTCGATTGTTGTTACCCATTTCAGCCATAATGTTTGCCATTTTTTCTGCCACCTTTCCGCTTACACCAGTGTCAATTTCATCAAAGATGATGGTTGGAAGCTTAACAGCACCGCTAATCATGGCTTTAAGAGAGAGCATAACACGTGCAATCTCACCTCCAGATGCAACTTGAGATACAGGTTGCAAAGGTGAATTGGTGTTGGCACTGAACAGGAATGAAACACTGTCGCAGCCGTCTATGTACAATTCTTTTTCTGTAAAAGCAACTTTGAATTGTATGTGTGGAATGCCTAAAGGCGCAAGTCGCTTTATCATTTCGCCTTCTATAATCTTTGAAGCCTTCTTTCGGATTTGGCTGAGAGCTTTGGCTTTTTGTGTACATTCGTTAAGAAGTTGTGCCACAATAGCTTCTTGTTGCTTTAGTTCTTCATCGCTATTGTCAATGTTCGACAATTGTTTTTGTAGCTCATTTTGTTTTTGTAATAGTTCTGCAATGCTCTCTACGTGGAATTTATGCTCTAAAGTATTGATTAAATCCAAACGCAATTGTTTTTCTTCCAGTTGCTGTGGATCATATTCTATAGCTTCCGTTTGTGTGCTTATATCTTGCAAAATATCTTTTATTTCGATGTAGCAACTCTCTATTCGTTTACTTATTTCTTGAATGGGAGGATAAACATCCTTGATATTTTGCAGAGCTTGATTAACTTCTGTAATAGTTTCAACTGTTCCGTTCGACTCGTTTGATAGCATATTTTCTGCTTGATACAATGCTGTTTTTATATCTTCTGCATGTTCAAGGGTTGAGACCTCTTGCTCTAATGTATCCTGTTCACCATCTGATAGTTGAGCTTGTTTTAGTTCTTGATATTGAAAGCGCAAGAAATCTTCATTCTCTTGATTTTTAGCCATATTTGTCTTTAGGTTTTGAAGATACGTTTGTGCTTTTTTATATTTTAAGAAACTTGTTTGATATGCTTCAAGTAATTTATTGTCTTGTGTGATAATATCCACTACATGCAGTTGAAAATCTTCTTTATTGAGCAGGAGATTTTGGTGTTGTGAATGGATATCAATGAGTAATTCGCCCAGCTCTTTCATTACTGAAAGTGGGGCAGGACTATCATTGATAAAGGCTCTACTTTTTCCAGACACATTTATTTCACGTCGTAAGATACAATCATTTGCATCATAATCAATATTATTTTGGTCAAAAAATGTTTTCAAGCCATATCTGCTTACATCAAAATGAGCTTCTATAATGCATCGTTTATTGCCCAATCTTATTTGTTTTGTATCAGCCCTATTGCCTTTTAGGAGTCCTATTGCGCCCAAAATAATACTTTTACCAGCACCAGTTTCTCCTGTAATAACAGAGAAACCAGGAAAGAACTCGATATAAAGTTCATCTATAATGGTAAAATTTTGTATGTGTAGTAGTTTTAGCATCTCTTATTCTTTTATTTTTTCCCACGCATTATTTTGCGAAGCATTTATTGTAAATAATATTTCATATACTTTTTCTTTCTCCTTTTGGGTACCTTTACCTTGATAGATGTTTGCCAACTCATCTCGTTTATAATCAGTCCATATCTGTGGTAAGGCACTCAATGGTCGGTTATCGTGACTCTTCTTTAATTCTTCTTCTAATGCAGCTGTAATGTTAATTCGTCCTCTTTCTGCATTATTTGCCATTTGGTCAAGCCCCTTTCTGTAATAATTGTATTGCAGTTGCCTAAATGGTTTCATGGCATTGTCCATATAGTCGTTGATAATAGCAAATCTGTTGCGGTTGTCGTTGAATGCTTTCCACCCTGTAAAGTTTAAGTTTTGTGCATTATTTGTGAGGTTGAGGCAGCGTTGAAGAACATCTTCTCCCCCCATAGGCGAAAACGAATCAAGGTCTAAGCCTATAATGAGATAGGCATAATAAGCAATGAGGGTAGTAAGTTGGTTATCAATGTTTGTTTCTTTAAAGTTGAGTTGTTCAAATTGTGTAAACTCAAAATTAAAGTCATTGTCCGTATTATTATATAAGGTAGAAGTATAAGCCGAATTATATACAGGGCGATTAGCTTGTATTAAAGCTTTGCAAGTAAACATATTAGATGCTTGATCGTATTTGGTAATAGTGATATTGAAGTTGCACGGAATACGTTCTATTCGTTTAAAATGTAAGTGTGTCCATTGTCTGTCATTGATGAAAGCGGTGAGCGTTTTTTCTAAATTCTCAAATACACTGGCATCAGTACCTTGTATTTGACTATGATTGATATGCACTTTTGCATATAGCTCTTGAGCATATGTGGGTATTGCCAATATGGTTAGAAAAAAGAAGAGAATGAAGATTGCTCGTAGCTTATTCATAAATAAAACTTTTAATTATTTGTTAATTGTTTAAGACGAATGCGAGTAAGTACCTGTTTTGTGTTATTTGTAAAGTCGTTTGCCAGCATCCAGTTATAATATCCGGGGTCTTTATTAAGGACATCGGCTACAGCCCAACCTTTGTACTTGCCAAAGTTAAAAACTTCTTGCTTGCAGGGTGTGCCATCTTTTTGCATCACAACTTTGCCCTCTTTGTTGGTTTTTTCTTTCCAAACAATTCGTCCAGCGAAGTCAACGTTATCATTCATTTTAGAAAATTCTGCTAGATATATCATGTCGTTAGGTAAGGCTCTGTCTTCCTCTTCAGCTGTTTCAGGGTTATATTTATCCAATTCGCCCATGAATACCCTGTAAGTTGCCTCGGCATCTTGATCGGCTTTGTGAGCTTCAAAGTCATCTTCCATTTTTCTTCCACAATAGAATTTATAAGCAGCTGCAAGGTTTCTACGTTCCATTTTATGGAAAATACTTTGCACATCTATCAAGTTGCATTTAGAAAAGTCAAAGTCAACACCGGCTCTCAAAAACTCTTCTGCTAACATGGGTACATCAAAGTGATTTGAATTGTAACCAGCAAAATCGCAGCCCTTGAACTTATTATTGAGTAGAGCAGCCAATTCTTTAAATTTAGGTGCATCTTTTACATCGTCATTGCTAATACCTGTTAGTAGTGTAACATCAGAAGGAATTTCTTTATCAGGATTAACAAAAATGTTTTCTCTTTCTTCCTTTCCGTCAGGATACACTTTAATGTATGATATTTGTATAATTCTATCTTTTACGAGGTCTAAACCTGTTGTTTCAAGATCGAATATAATAATGGGCTTTTTTAAGTTAAGTTTCATATTAATAATAAATTATAGAGGTAGATATAAAAATGAGATGTATCTACTAACTATGAATTTTCATGTGTAAGTAGATACATCTTATAGAATTAAAACTGATAGTTTTTTAGTCGTTTAGCAACATAGGCATAATGAGCATCAGTATTTCTTGGTTTTCTGGTTGAGTGGCAGGAACAATGACACCTGCTCTGCTTGGATCGGCTAATTGGATAGTTATGTCATCACTTTCCAAATTAGTTAATATTTCTGTCAAGGAACTACCTTTAAAACCGATGTTCATAGTTTGACCGTCATAGTTGCAGATAATATTCTCATGTGCGCTTGTTGAGAAGTCTAAGTCTTCAGATGAAAGCTCTAACTTGCCTGTTTCTAAGTGAAAGCGAACTAGCTGACTGCTTTCACTTGCAAAAGGTAAGATACGCCTTAATGCTCCTAACAAAGTTTTACGATCAACTGTAAGTTGGTTAGGATTATTGGTAGGGATTACTGAATTATAGTTGGGATATTTTCCTTCAATGAGTCTACAGCTCAACATACCACCAGTATAGTGTATTTCTGCGTTCTTTCCGTCAAATTTAATTGATACATCGTTTTCTCCTTTTACAAGAACGTTTTTTAGAAGGGTTGCTGGTTTCTTTGGCAAGATGAATGCTGCAGGTGTATTGCTTTTTATATTAAAGTTCTTGTTTCTAACCAGTTTATGTCCGTCGCTGGCAACAATAGCTAAATGATCTGCTGTTAAATCAAAAAAGATACCATTCATTACAGGGCGCAATTCGTCTTGTGCAGTAGCAAAGATGGTTCTGTTAATATTGTCATTTAATATACTTGAACCAATTGATATATTTGATGCTCCTTCAGATATTTCCTGTGTAATAGGATATTCTTCAGCACTTTGTGCCGTAAAATTGTATGCACCGTTTTGATAGGATATATTGATAGTATAATTTAATGTATTTACTTCGAATGTTAGTGGTTGCTCAGGTAGCTCTTTTACTGCATCTAAAATGGTACGATTGGGAACTGCAAATTTGCAATCTCCATCGCATTCATCAAGTTCTACCGAGGTTTTCATTACATTCTCGCTATCGCTTGCAGTAATGTACAGCAAGTTATTACAAATATCGAAGAGAAAATAATCCAATATAGGAAGCGAGTTCTTAGGATTGATAACCTTTGATAGCATTTGTAAACGATTGTTCAATGCACTGCTTGACAATGTAAATCTCATGGGTATAATGTTTAATTTGTTATTCGTATTACGTAGGCACAAAAATACGAAAAAGCTTTGGCTAAAACAAAAAAAACGCTTTAAAAGTTTCGCTTTTTAAAAGTATTTTGCTAATTTCGCAACATAGACATTTACGAATATATTTATGGCAGGTTCTATAATTTTGGCCTTAAAAATAAGTTCAAAATATAACAAAGCTAATTTTAAATAGACCCAGCCTTATATTAAAACCTAATATACAAATGGATTTACAAGGAAAGGTTATTGCTGAAATGCAAGAGAGAAAAGGTACATCAGCGAGAGGTGATTGGAAAGCAAAAGATTTCGTGATAGAAACTCACGAACAATATCCCCACAAAATGGTATTTACTGTTTTTGGAGAAGAGCGTTTGCAGCGATTTAATATTCAAGTTGGGCAAGAAGTAAACGTATCGTTTGATATAGATGCACACGAATATAATGGTCGCTGGTTTAATAATATCAGAGCCTATGATGTACGTTTGGTTGATCCAGCTACTTATGGTGTGCAAGGTGCGTCTGCAGCTCCAATAGCTCCAACTGCTTCCGAGTCTTTCGTATCTCCTGTAGCAAGCAATTCTGCAACAGCAACAGATCCTACCGCAGGGCAATCTGTACCCCCATTTCCACCACAAAATACTGAAACAGAGGCAAGTTCTGATGATCTTCCTTTTTAATTTTGTGGCAATTATTTAGAAATAGGTTCTATGAAATAGGTTCTATATTAATTTCACGCCTCCCAGTCTTGGAAAGTACTGGCGATAGTAGTTTACCATGGAGAGGTTCAGACGCATACGCTGTTGTTCGGAAACGATAGTCTTGTGCTTGTTGTAATACTAGTGGTGTTGTTTGTTAAACAGATCACACAATTTTTCGATGGATATCTTGGAGTATTCATTGCGTATTGTTGTGTCTGCTTGATACCACCTTTTTTATATGGAAATACTCTCTTTAGCTTTGGCGATATCTCTCAATTTCTTGCGGGCATAATCAGTCATTAAGAATGAAGGGGAATAGGGGGAAACGCAAGGAATGTAACTATTTGAAATATCATCATTTAGCATTTTCTTGCTATTTTGAGGGTAAGCGAAAACGAGCATCAAACGGCAGGAGTTCCGTTACCAAATCGTAACCCATCAAGGAAAAAGCAAAAAGGGGTTACGAATTGAAGGTAAACAACTGTGTCATAGGTTTTTATTCTTCATCTTTCATTTTTCTGCATCGCTCAGGAATACTTGTTCATCTGTACCTTTGCAAGCAAAGGAAATTTAGAAAAAACGACAGAAAAATGAAAGAAAACAAACTCAAAGTATCGTTCTTCGTTCAGGCGAAACGAACCGACAAGAAAGGACTTGTGCCTGTCATTGGGCGCATCTCCGTTGGCAGAACCCATTCGGGCTTCTCCACCAAGTGTAAGACTCCGCTCGCTCTTTGGGACAGCCGCAAGCAAAGGCTTATCGGCAAGAGCAGCATGGCTGTGTCCGTCAATCAGAAACTTGGTGAATGCACTGCACTTATCCACACACGCTTTCACGAACTCAGTGAAAGAGAAGAATCCTTTACAGCCACAGACGTGAGGGATGCCTATCAGGGGCAAATCCACCGCCAAACCCTGCTCTTGGAGAGTTTCGGGGAGTATCTCACACAGACAAAGGAGCGCATAGGCATCGACCGAGCCTTGAAGACGTTCAAACT
>CAMQBR010000059.1 GCA_946999045.1 uncultured Prevotella sp. | reverse complement strand
AAGACTGTCAAGGAGATAACGCTCGACTTGTCTTCCTCTATGATGATCATTGCGCACACGGTGTTCCCCAAGGCACTCTTCACCAGTGACAGGTTTCATGTGCAGAAACTTTAGTATTTTTGGTATTGATTGTAAAATAAATTCAAATTCCTAATTAACTATCTACGAAACTTTTTAGAGGAGAGTGAGCTTTTTTGTCTGCTGGGTTTTAAAGGTCATATAAAGATTTATAAGTTCACCCTTTATTGCCCTCTAAGACAATTTTTTTCACGGGGACAATATTAGGGTGTTGCTATTTATTGGAGGTGTTGTTCTACAAAACTACGAAGTTCGTCACCTCTTAAGCCTTCTGCCAAAATTCCCCCCTTATCATTAACAATAACAATATGAGGAATAGCATTTATTTGAAAAAATTGGGCTGCATGGCTTCCCCCTCCTTTCAAGTTGGATAGTTGTGTCCAATTCATGTTTAACTTGCTAACAGCCTTTTTCCACGAATTGTCATCCTCATCAAGTGATATACCTATAATGCCTAAGCCTTTGCTGTGTAAATCGTTGTAAATGGAAACAACATTGGGTGCTTCTTGTATGCACGGACGGCACCAGCTTGCCCAAAAGTCAATAATAGTAATTTTGTTTTTGGCAATTTCTGACATAATATCAACCTCTTTTCCATTGATATCGTTCATTTTAAAGGCAGGAATTTTCTTTTCTTCTGCCATTAATTTTGGTTGCACTTGTTGAACACTTGTTTGTTGTTTTTTGCACTGGCATCCAGATAAAAGAATTAGGCAAAAAAGAGTAATAGAGATAAGATTTTTCATATTTTTCAATTTTATAAGTTATTTATTCTTGTAGTGAATATTCGTTCTTATTAATGGATAATATTCTGTTTGGTTTTATGTTAGGTATATTCTTAGGTTGCTCTCTAAATTTGTATAATGTTATCTTTTCTGAGTTATTGTTACTTAATAAATGTGCATAGAGCATGAAATCTGAGAAACAATTTGTCCTTAAAAGGGTTTTTACTCTGTACAGAACCCGAAAGCAAAACATAAATTAATATAGAGGATTGTAATAATAAAAACACGTAGGGGGTAAACCCCTACGTTTATGATGTATCCCTTTATGGGATACTTCTTCCAAATGTTAGATGAGGTATTGCGATGAGATACTCTCGTTGTTGATGACACGACGAATGGTTTCTGCAAACATGGCTGCTACTGATAACTGTTTAACTTTAGCACAGCGATGTGTATAAGGAATAGAATCGGTAAACACCATTTCCTCAATGGATGATGCTTCTATACGTTCGGTAGCTGGACCGCTCATTACGCAGTGTGATGCTATAGCGCGAACGCTTAGTGCTCCTGTTTGTTTCATAATATTAGCAGCCTTAGTAATAGTGCCTGCAGTATCTACAATATCATCAATGAGTACAACATTTTTGCCCTTTACATCGCCAATAATTTGCATGCTTTCTACCACATTAGCGCGAGCACGTGTTTTATTACACAATACCAATGGGCATCCTAAGTATTTGGCATAGGTGTTGGCACGCTTAGAACCGCCAACATCAGGTGATGCAATAATCAGATTGTCTAGTTTAAGACTCTGTAAATAGGGAAGGATAACCCCTGAGGCGTACAGGTGGTCTACTGGAATGTTGAAAAAACCTTGAATCTGATCAGCATGTAAATCCATTGTCATCAAACGGTCAATACCAGCACAGCTTAATAAGTCGGCTACCAGTTTAGCTCCAATACTTACTCTTGGTTTATCCTTACGGTCTTGTCTTGCCCATCCAAAATATGGAATAACAGCAATGATGTGTTTTGCAGAAGCACGCTTAGCCGCATCAATCATTAGCAGCAACTCCATCAAGTTGTCAGAGTTAGGGAATGTACTCTGTACCAAGAATACATCTCTACCACGGATAGATTCCTCGTACGAAACAGCAAATTCGCCATCAGAGAACTTGGTCATTACCATTTTTCCTAATGGACAACCCAGATTTGCACAAATTTTTTCAGCAAGATACCTTGTCTTTGTGCCTGAGAAAACTAAAAAAGAGTCTTTGTCACTCATTTCTTTATTGCATTAAATATTTAATATATTATTTTTGTATTGATATGCTTTATTTGCTATCATCTACTAGCCTTTTTCAGTTGTTGAAAGTGAGTAATAATCGCCTTAAAGTCAGCTTCGTTATGGATATTAAAATGATTCCATAAGTTGCCTCTTATCACAACACCACCAAAGCCATAATCTTTAGCCAGCTTGATGTTGTCAAGAGTCATACCTCCTGCAGCATATACATACTTATCTATCAATCCGTTTCTGGAAGCTTGCTCAATCTGTAGCATATTGAATGTAGCCTTTTGGGTGGTATCCTCAATGCAGTCGAATATATTCTCCAGCAAAACATAGTTGGCTTTTTTTCTTGTTTCTTTTAATAACCTAAAGTCCGAGCAACTACGTGTTATCTTGCCATGATAGTTGTTAGGTATAGGTGTAGATAATTGTTGTAGATGAATACCTGCCAATTGGTATTCGTTTTTTAGTTCAAAGTGTTGGTGAACTATCGTTTTTTTTCTTAGCTTATCGGGCAATAGCGATAATAAGCGTTCGTAATAGAGAGGTGATGTGTCCGTTTTGTTTAAGTGCAAAATGTCCATACCCTCATCAAAGAGGGCAGATAATATTTTATCTTCTTCCACGAAAAATGTGGATTTAGTCATGATTACGAGCTTCATCACCTAATAGTTTGATACTGCAAAAGTATGAAATTTATACCATATAAGCAATTTTATCCAAATAAAAAGCTATCTTTGTGTTAAAAACGAGGGTAAAGCTGCATCACTTCTCCTGATTTGTAGGATGTAAAGTGTGAGTGCAAACCATTACATAAAATGTTAATATACAAATGAGAGTTCATTCAGATTCATATATAGAAGTATGCGAACCTATATATATATTAGAAGAACGTAAGTTGCGGAGCAACTTGCAACTTATTAAATATATAGCAGATAATGCTGGGATAGATGTTATTTTGGCTTTTAAGGCGTATGCTTTGTGGAAAACGTTTCCTATCTTTAGAGAGTATATTCATTCTACTACAGCCAGTTCTTTGTTTGAAGTACGTTTGGGCTATGAGGAGTTTGGTGCACCAACTCATACATTTTCGCCTGCCTATGTTGCTGATGAGATAGGTGAGATAGCACGTTGTTCAAGTTATCTTACCTTTAACTCGTTATCACAGTATGAGCGTTATCACACAGTTGCCGTTAATGCCAATGCGCAGTTAAAGTTAGGTTTGCGTGTCAATCCAGAATATTCGGAAATAGAAACCGACCTGTATAATCCTTGTGCTTCTGGTTCAAGGTTTGGTGTTACAGCCGATAGACTGTTAGAAAAGTTGCCAGAAGATATAACAGGCTTTCATTGCCATTGTCATTGTGAGAGTGGGGCAGATGTCTTTGAGCGAACGTTAACTCATATTGAAGAAAAGTTTAGAGGATGGTTTGGACAAATACAGTGGATTAATTTTGGTGGTGGACATCTGATGACGCACAAAGATTATGATGTGGAGTTGCTTATCTGTTTAATGAAAGACTTTAAGCAAAGGTATCCGCATCTTAAGGTGATATTAGAACCTGGTAGTGCCTTTGCTTGGCAAACAGGCGTGTTAGTATCGCAAGTAGTAGATATAGTAGAAGATCATGGCATTAAGACAGCCATACTGAATGTTAGCTTTACTTGCCATATGCCAGATTGTTTAGAGATGCCTTATATGCCTGTCATTCGTAATGCCAGTATAGTTTCGACATCTCAACAAGGAGAATATATATATAGATTAGGTGGAAACTCTTGTTTGAGTGGTGATTTTATGGGTAACTGGCAGTTTGACCATGCTCTACAGGTGGGCGAGAATATTATCTTTGAAGATATGCTGCATTATACAACGGTGAAAACTAATATGTTTAATGGTATAGCGCATCCATCTATAGCCTTACTAACGTTGAATAATGATTTGAGAATGCTAAGACGATATACGTATGAAGATTATAAAATAAGGATGGACTAAGGGGGCACATATTCTTATCCTCTCTCTCTGATTTTTTTCGTTCTTGTTATTTGTATTCTTGCAGATTACTTCAATAATAAAATTTGCGACATCTATGTAATCTGAAAGAAAGAGTAATCTGAGAGAAAAAAAAATAAACAGCGATAAAAAGAACGATGAGAATAAAAATATATGCAAGAATGAAGCACGTAAGTTCAATTAAGAAATGCAACTTTTGGAAATAAACAAAAGGAGCGAAAAAGATATTTTTTTCAGAGAAAAGAGGTTGTGTTCCCCTTGTAAGTTCCAAAACGAAGTGCAATAAAAGAGTACCCCCTTGCTGAGAGATCGTCTGCATCTCTCAGCGAGGAAAAACAACAACCAGCAATACAAATAAAAGAAGAGACCGCAGTCTCCTAAAGATTAACTAACTTTGTATTGCAAATGTATCATCAATTAACCTCGGAGCAAAGGTCGCAAATTTTCTTTAAAGTTGAGTCTGTATTGTACACTTATTTAATTTTAAGATTGACGGTATAAAAAATCTTTGTAATTTTGTAATCGATATTTTTAATTCAAATTTTAGAATGTAGCTTAGTTCTTGTGTAACACAATCTTTTGTGTTTCATAAGTTGCATATAAAAGACAATAAGACAAGCAATAAATGATAAGTTTTTATGCTCTCACAGATAGTGAAAAGGCAGTAGCAGTAACGATGGCATATTTTTATAATATGCCAATGACATTAACAGAATGGAAAAGTATTGCACAGGAAGTAATGCCAGTAACTACCTTTACTAAGTACTTCAGTCAATTTTCTGGTCAAGGTTATATCCTTAAAGATTCAAACTTTTATTCTAACTACAAGAGCTTTAAGCTACATCCAGCCCTTTATCTTCCTGCGTTACAAACCTTGTACTCTAGTGAGTTTTCATCTGTTTACAAGGTTCTAAAAAGCTTTAGTAGGCAGCACAGATATAAAAATATAACAGATTGTACTGAACTGCATATTCGTATTATAACGAACAATCTAAAGAAAGTAGACGTATTAAATGCTAAATTTGAACTGAATAAAATAAGAGATGAAATTCTGTACGTATTTCCTGATATTCATTTTGAAAATTTCACAAAAAGTTTGTCTGATAGTTTTATTAAGGAAAATGCCGAAGATTTTTTCTTTTATTATTTAGTTTCAGATAATCGTATTGCTTGGGATTATATAAAGAGTATTATTTTAAATTCTGATAAAAAACGTCCTATTGAGATTAGGCACGCTTTTGCATTCTTCTATTATATGGCAACAGGACGTCTTTGTATTAAGTTAGACAATTGTAAATCAACCTCTTATTCATTGCTTATATGTGCCATTCTTGCATTATATGAAGGTGATTATACCGCTGCATACAAGCTCTTTACAAAGGTAATGACACAACGCAAAAAAGAAATGTTCTATGAGCAATATGTATATCAAAATCCTATCATCAATTTTTATTTTACTCTTTCCATATTATTAGTGCATACAGAAATTAGTACACGCAAATTTAATGCATTAATGAAAAAGCAAATTATTTGTGAGATGCCGTCTTTAAGAGCTTTATTATTGCCTCTTTTTTCTTATTTTTGTAAGCAGGAACAGGCTTCTTTCAGTAGTAGCGATTTATTTTATATTTTTTCTATTGATAGTCTCAGAGCTATCCAGTTTTTAGTAAACAAGTTAGCTGATATTTTTGATATTGAGAGTACTTACATAACAGCTTTTAAAGAGAAAAATTTGCAACCGAGGTCTGCATTTTTACGAACAGAATTGGAAATCAAAGGTGATGATGAAAGTGATGTAAAGTTGTTATCGCAACATTCTTTATTGTCTCAATTGGAAATCAAGCCTCTTTGGGCTACTAAATTAGAAAACTTACTCAATTTTACACAACAGGGTGCAAGTGCAATTGATGTAGAGAAACAATCTTTTTTATTATACTTTATTAGTTATGAACGTATTGTTCCTATACTTAAAAAGCGATTAAAGAATGGCTCGTGGTCTGTTGGCAAGGAATTAAGCGTTAGAGAATTCAAAAATCTTAATGTTCCTTGTATGACTGAGCAAGATATTAATTTTGCCAAGCATATAGACGAATGGTGTTATGATATAAAACTAAGTACCTATATATACGATCTTGTTGATTGCAACCATATTTTTTGTGGACAACGTTACGACATGATACCCGTTTCTATTCATGAAGACAAGCCCTATTTGGTTATCAATAAGAAAAAAGACAATTCTTTTGAAGTTTCGTCAAATATTGCCGATAATTTGTCTAATGACAAAATCACCAAATGCTTTATTGCTAATTCTGAAGTAGATTATTCTGTTTTCAAAATTTCTTCTTACGAACAAAAGGTTTACCAAAGCATTCTTTCTCAAAAGATATATCCTGCTGATGCTGAATCACTGCTCGTCAAACTTATACAGTCGGTAGGTGGAAAAACAGAGATACACTCTAACATGGTTGAAGGGCTTGACCAAATAAAGAAAATAAAAGGAAGAAGTCTCATTACAATACGCATAGTTCCAACGAATAACGTCTGTTTTGATTTATCATTTGCTGTGCACCCTTCAGAAAGTCTGTCATGTTTTCCAGGAAAGGGAAGTGTTAGTATGACTTTGGTAAAAGATGAAAAGCGTTGCCTTGTGGTGCGTTCTCTTAAAAAGGAAAAGCAAAATTTAAAGAGCATTGAAGATAAGTTCTCTGAGTTGGATATTCTTAACGAGGATGAAGTTTTGTCTGTAAAATCTATAGCAGACACAATTGCTTTAGACATTGATAAAATGCTACCTTTCATAGAATGGGCTAATAGTAATAAAGATGTATGTGAGATGGAGTGGCCAGAAGGTGCTAAAATTAGATATCATTCTAATGTTTCGGCATCAGATTTTAATATTGGTTTTAAAACTAAAAATAGTTGGTTTGAGGTTGAGGGCGATGTAAAAATTGATAATAATCAGATTCTTTCTTTGAACAACTTATTGCAGTTAATGCACAACTCAAAGCAAGGTAAGTATATTAAGGTAGGTGAAAACGAATACATTAAACTGAGTAACGACCTCTCTCGTATTTTAAAACGCTTAGATACTGCGACCACTGAAAGCCGTTCACATCTGTATATGGCTCCTGCTGCCGTAAGTTTGGTTGACAATATTCTTGATAATGCTGATATAAACATTAGTCGCAATGCTACCATGGACAAAATGCTTAAGCGTATTAAGGATACAGAAAAGCTGCAGCCTGTTGTTCCTAAAGCTCTTAATGCTCAGTTACGCAATTATCAAGAGCAGGGCTTTGAGTGGCTTACCAAACTAACTTCTTGGGGTGCAGGTGCTTGTTTAGCTGATGATATGGGGCTTGGAAAAACTTTACAAACAATAGCTGTACTCGTAGATCAGGCACAAAATGGTGCTTCTTTGGTGGTTGCTCCAGCATCTGTTGTGCCTAACTGGCGCAATGAGATTAATCGTTTTGCTCCAACTCTTAATGTCATCATGCTCAATACTGCAGCAGATAGACCAGAAGTCATTGAGCAAGCCCATAACAATGACGTAGTGGTTACTACCTATGCCTTACTTTCTAATCATCAGCAAGAACTGAGTGGACGTGAGTGGAACGTGGTAACGCTTGATGAGGCACACACCATCAAGAACCCTAACACCAAGATGTCAAAAGCAGCTATGACGTTAAGAGCCGAACGAAAGATTATTCTTACGGGTACTCCTATCCAAAATCATTTGTCAGAACTGTGGAACTTATTTCAGTTTATTAATCCAGGTTTATTGGGTGGAGCAGATTATTTTAAGAGTAAATACATCTTGCCTATTGAGGCTGATCACGATAAAGATCGCCAATCTCAACTCAAAAAGTTGATAACTCCTTTCATGTTGCGCCGTACCAAGGGCGAAGTAATCGAGGAGTTGCCAGAGAAAAATGAAATAAAGATACCTGTAGAATTGTCTTCAGACGAGATGTCTATGTACGAACTGCATCGCCAAAAAGCAGAAGCTATGGTTCAAGCAGAGAAAAATGTCAAGGTAAGTACACTTGCAGAGATTACCAAACTTCGACAAATGGCTTGCAGCATATCATTGGTTGACAAGAAATGGAAAAAGATGAGCAGCAAACTTTCTGCCTTTGTTGAATTGGCAGAAAACTTAAACGAGAGTGGTAACCGCACATTGGTGTTCAGTCAATTTACCAGTTTCTTCACAGAAGTGCGCCATATTATGGATAAAGCCAAACTGCCTTACCTTTATTTGGATGGGTCTACTCCCATGAAGAAGCGTGAGACCCTGGTAGAAGAATTCCAAAAAGGCAATTGTCCATTTTTCTTAATTAGCTTGAAAGCAGGTGGCTTAGGACTTAATCTTACAGGTGCAAACTACGTTATCCACTTGGATCCATGGTGGAATCCTGCCATTGAACAACAAGCTACCGACCGTGCCTATCGTATTGGTCAACGCAACAATGTTACAGTATATCATTTAATTAGTCAGCACACCATCGAAGAAAAGATTATACGTTTACACAAAACCAAGCGTGATTTATCTGAGTCATTATTAGAAGGTGGTAATATGTCTAACGCATTAACACAAGAAGAGTTGATTAATTTACTTAAAGAGTTTTAATTTGCATACTACGAATGAAAAAAGTATTTAATTTGGCATTGCCGTCCATTATATCTAACATTACCATTCCCCTTTTAGGGTTGGTAGATTTAGCCATTGTTGGACACATGGGGAATGTTACTTATATTGGAGCCATAGCCGTAGGAAGCATGATTTTTAATGTGCTATATTGGCTTTGTGGTTTCTTACGTATGGGCACCAGTGGCATGACTTCACAAGCTTTTGGCAAACGAGATTTAACCGAAGTAATGAGATTACTGGTTAGATCGTTAACTATTGCCATGTATGTGGCATTGTTATTTGTGTTCTGCCAAATACCTATTCGTAATTTAGCCCTCATCTTGATGCACCCATCGGAACAAATAGCCACACAAGTTTCCATTTATTTCTCTATTTGTATCTTTGGTGCACCTGCTATGTTAGGCTTGTATAGCATGACGGGGTGGTACATTGGTATGCAAAACACGCACATACCAATGATGGTATCTATCATGCAAAACATTGTAAATATTGTGTTGAGTCTTGTCTTTGTTTATCAATTAGACATGAAGATAGAGGGCGTAGCACTTGGAACCCTGCTCGCACAATGGACAGGCTTTATAGTTGCTGTTGGATGTTGGGTTCACTATTATGGTCGACTAAATAACTATCACTGGTTAAAAAATTTATTTAACCTATATGATATACGTAGTTTTTTTTCTGTCAATCGTGATATTTTTATCCGTACACTATTCTTTATCAGTGTCAATTTTTTCTTTATTTCATCAGGAGCTCAACAAGGAGATATTATCCTTTCGGTCAATACTTTATTAATGACACTGTTTACAATCTTCTCCTATATCATGGATGGCTTTGCATACGCAGGCGAAGCCTTGTGTGGAAAATATTACGGAGCACGCAACAGAAATGCTTTCAACCATACACATCGCTGTTTGTTTGCATGGGGTATCATCATGACAGTGGTTTTTACGCTGGTATATGCTGTGGGAGGAAACAACTTTTTAATGCTATTAACCAACGAAAAGAGCATAGTATCAGCCGCTTCGCCTTATTTTTGGTGGGCAGTTATGATACCTATTGTTAGTGTTGCAGCCTTTATTTACGATGGCATATTTATCGGTATTACAGCTACCAAATACATGTTGACCTCATCGTTTGCAGCTGCTTTAGGATTTTTTGTAGTCTACCTTCTCACTAAACACATGTTAGGTAATCATGCTCTTTGGTTAGCTTTTCTTGTGTTTCTTTCTTTGAGAGGTGGGGTAGAATGGATATTTTATATGAGAAAAATAGCAGTTTGGTGCTAATTTAAGTAAATATTGATAGCAATAATTTTATCTATACACAAACATTCTTTTACATGATGGAGATATTATATATTATTATAGGGTTATTGATTGGAATCGTGTTGGGTTTCTTATATGCTAATATCAAAAAGAAAACTACAATACAAGAGTTGCTTTTATTGCAACAAAAATTACAGCAAGAAACAGCAGCAAAGTTACAAGTAGAAGAAGCAAAGAAACAATTAGAAAAAGACAAAACCGATTTGCAGCAACAAGTAATGCAAATAAAATTAAACTTGCAACAAGTTTCTACACAGTTGGATGCAGAGAAACAAATGCATACAAAAGAAGAACAGATGCGTAGCCAGCAGTTTCAACAGCAGCTAAAAACTGTGCAAGAACAGTTTTCTAACCTTGCTACACGTATTTTATCTGAAACTTCTGAACGATTAAAATCTACTAATACTGAGTCGATAACTCATATTACCGAACCGCTTAAAAATAATATGAAGCAACTGGAAGAGGCAATACAGCGTGCCAATAGCAACACAACTGAGAGTACAGCCTCATTAAAAGTACAGTTGCAAAAAATGAGCGAGCAAACAGAAAACATTGCAAACTCGGCTATTCGCCTTACTAATGTGATTAGAGGAGGCAACAAGGCTCAAGGTATTTGGGGAGAACGAATGCTCACTGATATACTTGAGAGCCAAGGATATAAGATAGGGATAGACTATGATATACAAAATGCCATAGTAGATGAAAAAGGAAATGTAATAAAAAATGAAGATAGTGGTAAACGAATGATTCCTGATGTGATATTACACTATCCTAATAACGAGGATGTTATAATTGACGCAAAAATGTCTATTGACGCTTATTATCAGTATGCTAATACCGAAGAAGAGGAATTGAAGAAAAAATTTGCTACCGATCTTGTAAGAAGTATCCGCACACAAGCTACTAATTTGGCAAAGAAAGATTATAGTAAATATGTGCAATCTCCCCGAAAAGCCATTGACTTTGTTATCATGTTTGTGCCAAACGAGGGCGCATTGCAGTTGGCATTGACTACCGAACCTAAATTATGGGCTGAAGCATTTGACAAGCATATTTTTATTACTAGTCAGCAAAATCTCATGGCTATTTTGCGAATAATACAAATAACTTGGCGTCAATATGCTCAAACAGAGAACCAAAAGAAGGTATTTGACTTAGCCGAAGAGTTGTTAAAGCGTGTAGGTGAGTTTATTAAACGATTTGATAAAGTAGGAAAGGACATTGATAATTTGCATAAGGATTACGGAGACGCTTATAACAAAGCCTACACAGGCAGACAAAGTATTGTGCAAAAAGCTAATGAGCTAAAAGATTTAGGTGTAAAAGAGAGTATTAATCAACCTATCCCTGTTGTTGAAGCTGATATCACAAATATGATAGAGGACGTAGAGTCAACCAGCAAGTGCAAAATTATAAAACGTGTTTGAAAAAACTCGCACTTAGGTGTAGAATAGTGTAATTTTTCTCTCGGTCTTTCGTTCAATTTCTTTTGTATTGACATAATTCTCTTGTCTGTATAATGTTCAAACGAATCCTTTTTCGGTATATATTGTCTGATTCCTTAATTCCGCAGTATTTTTTCTTGTGAGAAAATTTTATATGTTGAGGTGTCTTTTGGGGACTCTATATGTTGATATGAGGTGCTTCGGTGTTTCTTGGGTCTTTTCTAAGCATAAAATCCCCCACCCAAACCAATGGGGAATATTAAAACCACAAAGAAGTGATGTTTATTCAATGAAGACCTCAGAGTAGTAGGTTTTATTTGTATACAGGTTCAGAACGTTCTGCCTTCC
>CAMQBR010000058.1 GCA_946999045.1 uncultured Prevotella sp. | reverse complement strand
TTTTCCAAAACAAGTCGGGGTAACAGATGGCGGGAAAGATGTCGTGTGCCTTCATTCTGTCATCGCCATTGTTGGTGCGAAGTTGTAGGAATTCGGGTAAATCCTTATGCCATACATCCAAATATACAGCCACCGCACCTTGTCTAACGCCTAACTGATCGACGGCAACGGCCGTGTCGTTTACCAGTTTCATCCAACGAATAACACCACCGGCAGCACCCTTAAAGCCTCTTATCCTGCCGCCTGCAGCGCGCACCTTGCCAAAGTAAAGTCCCATACCACCGCCAAACTTGCTCACTTGCGCAAAGTTGTCTATGCTTCGATAGATGCCTTCCAAACTGTCGGGAACGGTATCAATGAAGCAACTTGACAGTTGGTGAAACGGTTTGCGCGCATTGGAAAGGGTGGGGGTTGCCATGGTTACTTGTAGCTTGCTCAGCATGTTGTAAAAGCGTTGCACCCACATCATGCGGTTTTGTGGCTCGTTAATAGCCAAATGCAATGCAATACCCAAAAACATCTCTTGCACGGTTTCCAGCGATTGGTTATTATACGAGTGGATGATGTAACGCTTAATCAATAATTCCAAACCCGAATAGTTGAGCAAGTGGTTGCGCATGGGGGCAATAAACGTTTGAGCTTGGTCAATTTCTTCTTTGGAATACTGCTGTAAAATGTATTTACCATAGAGATTTTTATCTGTAAGATACTTTATTTTATCGTACAAAGATAAGATACCTTCGCTGTCTTCAAACTTACTGATGCTCTTGTTTAACTTGTACATCAATAAGCGTCCAGCAATAAATTCCCAGTTGGGAGCCTCTTGTGTAGTAAGTTCTATGGCAGCTTTGATAAGTGCATTCAGTCGTTCAGCGGTTGTCATGCCAGCCTTGCTGAAGCTGGCATACTTGTCAATGAGCAGCAATATGCTATATTCTTCGTCGGTAAAGTCAACAGCAATGTGCTTCAATACCTCCATGATATGCTCATCTTGCAAATCATCTGCTATGCGCCTTAAAGTCCTTCTTATTTCAGTTCGTTGCCATCTAAACAGGATAAAGTTTTTAGCTTCGGCATAAAAGCCATTCTTCATCAATGTCTTTTCTACTTCATCTTGAATGCTCTCCACGTTTTGTTTAGTTCGGTTTGAGCAAATCGTTTCCTCAACAGTCTTTACCATTTGGTAAATCTGTTCATCATCAATGTTGTTTTTTGTGCTTATAAAGCTTTTCCTGATAGCCGTAGCAATCTTTTCTTTATTATATTGTTCGGTAGAACCATTTCTCTTGGTAATATTCATGAATTATATTTATAAATAATATGTGTGTTATTTTGAATAAAAATTTTAGATACTGCAAACTTACAAAAAATAACTGGATTTTGAGATGATTTTATCAAAAAAGACAAAACAAACAAAGTTGGAAAGATAACAAGTATGGAGGTGTGATATGTGAAAAGTGAGAATCGCTAAATCTTATTAGAAGTGCAAAGCTTGTGGCGTTCTTCATGTTTTTTTATACACCTCAAGTTTTGTACTTCTATTTTGAAACTTCATTTATACAATCTTATGCGATACAAACCTTTCTTCAGCAATCTTTTCGTATTTAGTTTCTGGCTGACCGTAATTAGCGTAGGGATAAATGCTAATACCTCCACGAGGTGTAAACCGTCCTATAACTTCTATGTATTTAGGTTGCATTAGTTTGATAAGATCTTTCATAATAATGTTAACGCAATCTTCATGAAAATCGCCATGATTACGAAAGCTAAACAAATAGAGTTTCAAACTTTTACTTTCTACCATACGTTCTGCAGGAATGTAGGCAATGCTAATTTCGGCAAAGTCGGGCTGACCAGTAATAGGGCAGAGAGATGTAAACTCGGGACAGTTAAACTGTACCCAATAATCATTCTCAGGATGTTTGTTTTTGAATGTTTCTAATACTTCGGGTGCATAATCCATTTTGTATTGTGTCTTTGTACCCAAAGCATGTAATCCTTCTTGTTTTCTTGAATCAGACATAGTAATAATGTAAAAAAATAAAATTATTAGGAGTAAGCAGAAGTTATTAAGCAAATATTTATCTTCTGAGTTATTTATCTGAGATAACTTAGAAAGGTAAAAAAAACTCTAACTCTCTATAACTCCCATTAAATCCTAAAAAATATTTTAGGCTGGTTTAATAAATTATACCGTATTTTGTGAGTATTTTTACGAAATACGTTTTTATCTTTTATTTCCTTTTTATAGAAAACAGGCTGCACCTCAACTATTCAAACAAGTTTGATTGTATTTGGTTTGCATTGTTTTTTTTAGCTTAACATATAAGTTCTATGGGGTAGCTCTCTACGTTCCTTCACTCACTTACATTTTAACCTCAAACCCAAAAACTAATAAAGATAATTTATAGAACCAGTCTTTAGATGCTAAATATATTCCACACGCTGTAATTGATGTCGTTATCGTACACATCTTCGCCATCGTATTTCTTTAACAGATGCACTACCTTGATGGTAATGGGTAGTACTACCACCTCGTAAGCAGTTTTCAGAACCACTTGCCAAAACATCAATGGTAAGATTTCGGCAGTAGGAATGACACCAAAGAAGGCTAAAGGAAAGAAGATAAGCGAATCAGCTCCTTCGCCAAATACCGTACTCAGAATAGCACGAGCTGAGAAATTCTTACCTTTTGAACTGATTTTCATCTTGCTCATAACGTACGCATTGACAAACGATCCGCACAAAAATGCTACAAATGAAGCAAAGGCTATGCGTGGTGCCAACCCAAAGATGTCGTGAAAGCTCGGTCCTAAAGTCCAGTATTTTGCACCTGGAATTAAATCGCACAGGGCAGCCATCATCACAAAAAAGAAATTCATAGCAAAGCCCGTCCATATCAATAATCGGGCTTTGCGATAGCCCCACACCTCGCACACGCAATCGTTGATAATGTACGAGATAGGAAAAACGATGAGCCCGCCTGTTAATGAAATAGGCCCTACTGCTATTTGCTTTGTTTCTAAAACGTTTGCTGTAATTAAGCAAACACAAAAGAGAATGCAGAAAAGCATAAACAGTATGCTCACATCATTACGTTTTTGTTGCATTGTTCTTGTTTTTTTAGAGGTTTATCAAGCACTCTGTTCATAAAAATAATTTTATAAAGTTACCCTGCTTTTGCAAGGTATTTATAAATTTTCACTATCTTATAATAGGTAATTTACCACTTGTTTTATTTAATAGGTGTAGAAATTCGTTGCAAAGTTACTCATTTTTACTAATATATATGTCATATATAGGAAGAATTAGGTTAAAATCGGCAAGAAAACGAAGAACATAGAGACAGCCAACAAGTACAAATTCCTTGTAGTAAATACAGAGATGTGGAAACCCTTTGGAGTATCTACGGCTCGGCTCGTTTTGCCAGACACCATTGGAAAAATAATCGGAAACTATATTTTTGTATTTCGCCTGTGGTTATTGGATACTCGGTGGCAGAGGAAATAGGCTTTATTGTCCCATCTCACTCCTTGTTAAAAAAATATAGAAAAGAATTCGAGGAATTATATGCGTGTTTTCCAATAAAATGATTATCTTTGCCACTGATAAAGAGTTGTTTGACAATCTAAGAAATAATAGCAGTTTTGGGAAGATACATTTTTCTTATCTGTTGCTGCTTCTTGGTTGAGTTCCTTTTGCTCCACTTGTAATCAATATAATATCATTTGATTACATAAAAAAAATAAAAAACAATTATTTTTGCCTAACATAAATTTCAAAATTTAATATGATGAGAAAATTATTATTATCAGCAACGTTGGCAGTGCTGGTTACATCAATGCAAGCACAGAAAACCAAATTTGTGGTTTCTGGCACAACATCTTCAGCCGCTAAGTGGGTGTATTATTTCTACGACGGCAAGTATAGACAAATAGACAGTGTAGCTGTTAAGCAAGGACAGTTTAAGTTGAGTGGTGCAGAACCTCTCCATACTTTTGTAACATTTACGACTGATAAAAAAAGTGATGTAACGGTTGCTATTGACCGTACACCTGTACAGATAGATTTAACTAACACATCTGTTAAGGGATCTTCTCAAAACGTAGCCTTTGGTGCATTCCAAAAAGACCAAAAAAAGTATCAAGGTAAAATTGAAAAGATTTATGAGGAGTATGACAAAATAGCAAAAGATACTACTGCTGAGGCTAAAGCCAAACAGGAGAATCTGAAAAAGCAATATGTTGATATACAAGATACTCAGATGCAAGATATGCTAAAATATATCAAAGCTAACACCAACAACGTTACTCCTGCTTACTTGCTGGCTCAAATATATTACAACTTAACATACAATGAGTTGGAATCATTGTTAAACAAGAGCTATGCTTATTATTCACATCCAATGATGGCTAATGTTAAAAAGCACTTAGCCGCTTTGATTAAACGTTGTCCTGGTAAACAATATACCGATTTGTTTATGCAAGATACCGAAGGCCATTCTGTAACATTGAGCAAGTGGGTAGGCAAAGGCAATTACGTATTGGTTGACTTTTGGGCAAGCTGGTGTGGTCCTTGTCGTAGAGAAATGCCAAATGTAGTAGAGGCATATAAGCGTTATCATGTATCAAAAGGCTTTGATGTAGTAGGGGTTTCGTTCGACAGCAAAGCTGCAGCATGGCACAATGGCATTAAAGATTTGCAATTACCTTGGCACAATATTTCTGATTTGAAAGGCTGGCAGAGTACTGCCGCAAGTATTTACGGTATCAATTCTATTCCTTCTAACATCTTAGTTGACCCAACAGGTAAAATTGTTGCCAGCGATTTGCGTGGAGACAACTTGCTTCATAAGTTGAAAGAGATTTACGGAGAATAAAAGAATTTGTATTTCGATAAACTATAATGGGATTGCCTTTGGGTAATCCTTTTTTTTTATTATCAAACAACATTAATTTTATCTCATGGAGTTTGTGTGCCAATCTCAATGAGTTTGTGTGCCAATCTTAATGAGTTTGACAGCCAATCTCAATGGTTTTGTTCATTAATCTCATAGAGTTTGTACTTTCCTAAAATTACTTGATAGTTTCTATTCACTTTTCTTGAATTTCTTGTCAAAATTTTTCTTTCGCTCTGATTTGCTTGTTATTTTTTTTGTATTTTTAAACAGAGGAAAAAGATAGCCTAAATATTTTTTTCTTTCACCGCTTTATTGCAGTTAAAAAGAAATTTATATGCTATTTGTTATTTGCTTAACAATTTTTTGAAGCACGCTTTCATAGCTTACAAGTATAGATACCATGCCCGTCATTTCGCTGATAATTTTATGCTTACAATACTCTTTATTTGATAAGTGGAGTTGTCTTCCTTGAGAAAAACCTTTCTTTATGTGCGGTTTCTTAAAAAGTTAGCTACAAGACAAATAAAAAGGAGTTATAGTGATGTAACTCATTGATTATTATTGTTGTGGGTTATCTTGAAATAATCCACAATATGTCCTTATTGCTGTTAGCTAAATATTTACCTTTTTTTACTGGCAGTATCTGTAGCAGAAATGTAGTAGCAAACTAACTGGTTTATGACCATTGATAAGCCAGCTCCTTATTATACCCCAACGCATAAAAGGAAGCTCTGCTAAAGTACTTTTACGGACGATATAGGGTGAGTTAAAAAAGCTAATCATAAAAAGTTTAATATTCAGAGTTCAACGTAAAACCCTTACCTTTGCATTGTATTTGATAAAAGCTGATGAAAAGATGAATCAACGTGTAATTATATCTAATGATATACAGACAGTTTTAACTAAGGTACTACAAAACGGTGAATACGATTATCTGTTTGCAGTGGCAGACGATACCACCGCACAATTATGCTGGAGCAGGATAAAAGATTTTTCCATATTGCATGATGCCCAACTGATAACCATACCACCAACCGACATAAATAAAAATTTGCCATCTGTAACAAAGGTGTGGACTGCATTGCAACAGGGACATGCCACACGCCACTCGTGCATTATCAATGTGGGGGGCGGAATGGTAACCGATTTGGGTGGCTTTGCTGCTTCAACCTTTAAGCGTGGCATCCAGTTTATCAATATCCCCACAACGCTTTTGTCTATGATAGATGCTTCGGTGGGAGGCAAAACGGGTATCAACTTTAATGGATTGAAAAACGAAGTAGGTGTTTTTAATGATTCAAAGTTTGTGCTTTTGTATGCACCATTTCTTCAAACGTTGGATAAAGAAAATATGTTGAGCGGTTATGCCGAGATGCTGAAGCACGCACTTATCAACACGCATGAGATGCTCGCCCAACTGTTGTTATTCAATTGGGTGGGGGATATTGATTATCAGCAGTTGCAACAAATGATAGCAGATTCTGTGTCTGTAAAAGAAAAGATAGTTGCCATAGACCCGCACGAAAAAGGAATACGAAAGGCTCTCAACTTAGGACATACGTTTGGGCATGCATTTGAGTCGTGGGCGATGAATATGAGGCAACAACATTCTTGTTGCTCAATGGAGAACAATGCTCATTCTTCTCATCCCTGTATTAAACCTATTCTTCATGGTTATGCTGTTGCGTATGGTTTGGTTTGTGAATTATATTTAAGCTGTATAAAGTGTGGTTTCCCCACAGAAGTGATGCGGCAGGTAGTTCGTTTTATTAAAGAACATTACGGCTCTCTCCCCTTTACTTGCAACGATTATTCTGCCTTGATAACATTGATGCACCATGATAAAAAGAATACAGGTAACAGCATCAATTGTACCCTGCTATCGGATGTGGGGCAAATACATATTGATCAAACAGTATCTATGGAAGATATTAAAGAAGCATTAGACTTTTTGAGAGAAGCATAAGTTATTCATTATTATTTAGCACAAGTACATAATTGTTCTGTTCAAATTGCAGTGTGCTGCGGCTTGAGCGTCCACTCAAATTTATTACATATTATAACATACGGAAACACAAGTTGTGCGTCTATACAAAAGAAACTAATGGCTTAACTCCTTTAACTTCTAATTTTTCAACTCTCTTAAAAACCTTAAAGGGCGGTTCTGTAAATTAGCTTTGACAGATTGTGAGACTATTTTTGTGGTCAATTTGTTGGTGAGTGAAGGAGTATAGCGAGCTATACTACTGAACGAACAAGCAAATTGAACCAAAAATAGTCCCAATACGACAAAACGTAAAAAGACTGACATAAAAACTTTACGGTGGTAATTTATAGAACCGCCCTAACGCTAATCATAAAAAAAAGCTCACCATTCCATGTTTAATGTCATAGCGATATGTCGGGGTCGTAAAAGAATGCGACAATGAGCATGACAGTGAGTGTGAGGAGACAAACAATTATTGGAATGTAAAGTGATGAGTTGAGAATATAAGGGGGTGTTATAGGGCTGGATAATTTAATAAACCTACAACGGTACACATACATTGCACCATACATCAATGATGAAGTGAGTGCACCAAACAACATGCCTACAAATACATCGCCTACATAATGTACACCATGATATACACGGGTGTAGCACATGAGCAGTGCCCAGCACATAAGAAAAACATTGAATCTGCGATGCTTGAAGATATAAGATAAAAAGAATGCTATACCAAAACAATTGGCTGCATGGGCTGAAGGAAATCCGTACCGTCCTCCACGATAGTTGTCAACCACCTTTATGGTAGCAGATATAGGATTATCTAAGTTGGATGGGCGCATGCGACATACCAAAGGACGGATAAAAGAGGATGTTCCTTGATCGTTGATAGTTAGCAGTACTAATGCTAATATAGTATAGGTTACAGTTTGCTTCCAGCCAAAATTTTTGTATAGTGCATATACCAATGATACGTAAAAAGGAATCCAAACAAACTTACCTGTACACATCTCCATAAAATTATCTAAGTAATTGGTATGGAAACTATTAATCCATATAGTAGCAATGGTATCCCATTGTATAAGCGTTTGTATAAATAAGAGCGAATTATGTATCATTATCGTGAAGCAATGTCGTTGAATATGGTTTGAATATATGCTTGGGCATATGGCAAATAATGGTTGGCTGATAATCCTATTTGTTGTACTACTTTTCCACGTTTACAATCGTATACCATGCTACCCCGACTATCTGTTATGCCAAAACCATCGTTCATCATAAAATAAGCAAAATGCGGAATGTTTTTATCCATGATGTCTTTGCTGAACTTCATTTTGCTATGGTTGATGCCGAGCATACTTAATACGGTGGCAGCTATATCTTGTTGGGATGCAAAGGTGTTTATAATTTGCGATTGACGCATAGCTCCACCCGTAAAAATTAAAGGAATATGGAAACGGCACACAGTATAATTGTTGATGTCGACAGGCCATGCACCTAAATGATCGGGTACAAGTATCACAAGCGAACGATTCCAATGATTGGTATGTTGCAAGTAATGTACAAAGTTACCAATGCAACTATCTGTGTATGCAAAGGCATTAAGGTGCTTTTCTTTCAACTTTTTATATGGAACGTCAAAGGGTTCGTGAGAACTGGATGTTTGTATCACTGTGAATTGGGGTGTATGGATAGCTCCTTTTTGTATGTCATTCTTAACACGTTGAAATACAAAACTATCTGGAACTCCCCATTTACAAATACGTTGTGAGATAGGAAAGTCTACATCTTCTACAATATTCTCAAAACCTTGGTTGTGCAAGAACGACCGCATATTAGTAAAGTCAGCATCACCACCATAATAATATTGCAAGTTCCACCCTGCTTGCTTTAGTAATTGAGGCATGGATGTAAGCGAAGCTGTTTTTTTAGGATATTTCATTAAGCTGACAGTTGCTGGTGAAGGATATCCGTATAAGATAGAAAGCAAGCCTCTGTCGGTTCTGTAACTATTGGCATAGAAGTTAGAAAAGTACAAGCCCTGTTGCTTAATAGCATTTAAATTAGGTGTTACACTTTTTTTTTGCATTAGCGTATCAGAGAAGCTTTCCATTATAATTAAATAGATATTGGGTTGCTTACATGATAATAAAGGCGATACCTTACCATTGCCTTGTAGCTTACTTTGTGGTATCATACGTTTTACCAATTGCTTAGCTTTCGCTTCATCCATGAAGCGATACATCTTGGAAAAATCTTCTTGATGTGCCATACTCTCCATAAACGAGAACAAAGGATTGATGGCTGCATGGTTGAGTAGTTGGTTATCAGAGTAATACGCATGCCCCGTATTCATGGTAGATACTGTAATACCTCCTCGGATAGGAACAAACAGAGCGGTTACAACAACAAGCAGGATAACCATTTTGTAGACAGCTAAATCGCTATACATACGTGTTTGATAAGTGCGCAACAGGTACTTAAAAAACATATAGATCCCAATACTGATAATTGTTACGGCTGCAAAGCCTAACAGCAATTGCCACCACTCTATACTTGCCATGGCAGCTTTGGGCGATGACGTTAGAAAGAAAATAGGGGTTGCATCTAAAGGGAACTGCCAATAACTATACAAGGCGATGTTAGCTACAAAACTTAATGACACGGCAATAGAAGCGATGATGAGCCATATGTTGTGTATAATACTATAAATAAATGTAGCTCTTTCGATATGGAGTTGCTTGATAGGTAAGGAAGAAAAGAAAAGTATCAAGCCTGGAATGACAGATAAATAGCCAGCAATGGATAAATCTAACGAAACTCCGTGCCACCACACTGATGGTAAGTCTATCCAGCTATGGGTATATATTAATAGGAATATGGGCTTTTGTAGGGCTAATACAAATACCCAACCTATATATATAAGGAGTAAAACCCCTATTTTGTATTTTAATGTTTGCATATTTTGTTCTTTGCTTTTGCAAAAATATAAAGATATATCAATAGTGCAAAAGCCACAACAAAATATTATGAAATTTTTATTCTCTCCAACTTTGCTACTTAGCCAATTTTTGTCTGTTCTTGTAATATGGCCTTTATATAAAGATACGTTTTGTGCAATTATGAATTATTATCTGTGCTTGGGCTCTGTCTGGTTTGCCGTTTCCTGTCATGGGTAAATGGGGAGTGGCAACATATTGGCGGGGTTGCCAATACTTAGGTAATGCTTGTTGACAAATAGAGCGGATGGAAGAGAAAATCGAAGATTGTTGTTTAGGGGGATATTGCGTTTCAATAAGTATTACTACAATCTCACCGAACTTACTATCTGGAGCTTTAGTTATCATAAAAGGAAGTGTAAGATGAGGGTGTAATAACCGTTCTACCTCTTCTATTTGAACTTTGACGCCACCAGTGTTGATCGTGTTATCTCGTCTGCCAATGATGCGGAATTGCAGTTGGTTACAATTATTGGTGTGCATCTCTGCTATGTCGTTGGTTATAATAGGTGTGCTGTGTAGATGAGGTGCATGGATGATGAGACAATGTTCTTTATTAAGGCTTATATCAATACCTTGTAAAGGCGTGTACCATAAGTCGGAATGTGAACCATTAATGCGACGCAATGCGATGTGTGATAATGTTTCGGTCATGCCGTATGTACTCCATACTGAATGAGGAAAGTTGTGCAACTGGGTAGCTAAGTCGTCATTGATGGCTCCTCCACCAATGATAAGATGCTGTATTTGACGCAATTTTTCTCTCTCTTCTGGCACTTGCAACGAATTGTATACCTGTAATGGAACCATAGCAGCAAACGTAAGGGGAGTGTTTACAGTGGCTAACGGATGTCCAGATGGTTCTACTTGTATCAAACGGAGATGTTGAACTAATGAGCGAACAACCATCATTTTTGCTCCAATGTAATTGAGCGACATGCATAACAAGGCGGTATCGCCTTCTTTTAGTTGTAAGAAATTGCAAGTCATCTTGGCACTGTTCACCATTCTTTGTTTTTCTACTACCATGCTTTTAGGCTTACCTGTCGACCCACTGGTGTGTACATGAATGGTTGGCAGTGAGTTATTCCACTCGTCAATAAATTCTTGATACGTCATAGTTTGATTTCTTTTGTAGTCTGTGTAGAATTAACCCACATTTCATCGCCCTTCAATAGCAATGGCATATTGATGTTATCAGTAAAAAGAAGTCCTGTACCTAAGCCCTGCGGTAGTGTGAGATGGGGCGCATATACTTTGGCTGCGAGGTGTGCAATGGCATTGAGTCCTATGTTACTTTCAAGTGCACTAGTCATCCACGAGCCAATGTTTCTTTCGTTGGCTAATTTTATCCACTCTTCCGTTCCTTGCATTCCTCCGTGTAATGATGGTTTGAGAATGATGTATTGAGGATGAATAAAATCTAATAAATCTTGTTTATTCTTTAATTGGTTGATGCCAATTAGCTCTTCATCTAGTGCAATGGGAATGGGCGATTCTTTGCAAAGACGTGCCATATCTTTCCACTGATGTTGTTTGATAGGTTGCTCAATAGAATGAATGTGATATTTTGAGAAAGCGTTTAGCTTGCTAAGAGCTTCATCTGGTGTAAAACCTCCGTTGGCATCCAAGCGCAATTCTACTTGCTGAGGTGTGAAGTGTTGTCGGATGTATTTTACCAACTCTAGTTCTCTTTTAAAGTCAATGGCACCTACTTTTAATTTGATACATCTAAAGCCTTGTTGTAGCTTTTGTTTCATTTGTTGATACATCTCGTCAAAACTGCCCATCCAAACCAAACCGTTTATAGGGATGCCTTGCTCTCCTCTGGCAAAAGCGGTATTGAACAGAGCGCAACTGCCTTTTGCATTGATTTGTGCCAATGCTGTTTCCAGTCCAAATAGTATGGATGGATAAGAACGAAAGTGCTCATAATCAATGCTGCCTTCGGTAATGAATGCTTCGCAGGCTTGATGTAATATTTCTTCATAATTGGGTACTGTATCGCAACTTAAATCGGGGAGGGTAGCGCATTCTCCAACTCCTTTGATAGAAGAAGCTTCAAAAGTTGACAGGGTTACATAGTAACTCGTTCGCATACGAAATACCCCTCTTGATGTTCTTGCAGGTTGCTTAAAGTGTAATTCTCGTTTTGTAATTGAATAACATAAGTTATCTTTCATTTTTGTTTGTTCTTATTTCTATAATCAATTCTTGACCTTGCTATTTGTTCCCTGATGTCTCTTTGTCTTAAAAAAGTTAAAAGTTATCTTTGGCTCTTTAAGTATAGTTCCATAAATTACTATACGCATAGGTAATTTATAGAACCATCCAATAAAAACATTCTGATTTTTGATAACCTTAATTCCGCAGCATAAATTCTTGTAAGAACTCCAAGTGCCTGAGAAACA
>CAMQBR010000057.1 GCA_946999045.1 uncultured Prevotella sp. | reverse complement strand
ACCTTATCCATTGTATCATAGGCAGTGTACTCGTTCTCGCCAATTCTAAAACGAGTGCCACGATTAAAGCTCAATCAGATATGAAGCTCTTTGTTGGAGTGTTTACCAGCTATAAACTCAATCTTGGCAACATATCATGGTTTTGATAGGCCTAAAGCCTGTGTAAATATCTCAGTACTATTCATAAGACAAAGGTAATATTTTTATATGAGTTTTCCTTGATTACCCACATGATTCGTTATAGAGCCTAATATTTTCAAGTTTTTGTTTACGATGAGACATCGTGAAGTACATTTACCTCCATGACAACCTTTGTCTTAAAGATATGCCGCACACTAAAGTAGTTTTGCTTCAAGGCTGCTCAAGTCTTCTATATATTGACACATGAGGCACATAAGCTGCAAATATAAGCCAAAAGGCAAAAAGAGATAAACGAAAAATAAAAAACATAACAAGACGAAGAAAGGGGGGTAAATCATTGATTTACCCCCCCTTCGTCTTGTTATGTTAAATATTATTAGATATACATTTTTTCCTTACTTCACTTCCTCAAATATATCCTATGTTGATTATCAACGATTTACAGTCGTATGGTACAAAAATGTTTCCTCAATTTGAGTAGTATTGATTAGAAACCATCTTGGATGTTGTCACATCTAAATCATTATAATGATATTATATATGCTCCGACTTTATCTAAAGGAAGCCAATCAATTATTGCTGTAGAATCTTTTGAACTAACATATGATTCAAAATCCCTTTTCAGATTATTATAATTATTAATTCGAAAGTCTCCATATCCTGAATTCCAATAAGATCTCCCGTTATAACAAGAAACATTCGTTTGCACAGGTTGCATTAATTTGTATAAAAACTCTAATCCTAAAAATCGGATATAACTTTTATCAATCCAAGGGTTATGCACGTAATTATTTGCCCATTGATTTATCTTTTTAATTGCTGAAAGTTCTACGGGTAATGTTACTGTCCAATCTATACCTTGAAGCCCCTTCTCAAAAAAGAAATTCCAAGCGACTTGAGTCATCCTCTTAATTAAACCTTGAGCGTTATGTATAGAACTAAAGCCAATCATATTTTTCCCTAATAATTCTATACACTGCCTTATTAGTAAAGAAGAGCATGGGGAAATATTTCGAAAGTCAATATCTGAAACAAAAATATGTTCATTAAGGAATACTAATTCATTAGCAGCTATTTTAATATCAAATGGGCTAATACCAGTACGATAGCCTCCTCTTGGAACTATAAGCTGGTTTATGCGCTTTTTTCTACGAACTTCATTAATTCTAACAAGTTCTTCTACATCATATATGAAAAAATAAATGGATTTAAGATAGTTTTTAACACAACTTATCTTTGCATTCTCCCTCAATTTCGCTGCATAAAGCTTCGCTGCATAAAGCAAGAATCTGATATATTGAGTATCAATAACCTGCTTTTTTATAAACAGATTGTTAACAACTTCTTCTATACTATATGTACGTCGGAATAATCGTTCTTCATCAACAAATTTTATAAACCAATTCAGAAAAGTAGTATAGGCAATAAATAACTTTTTTCGATTATAATAATTATTTTTTTTAGATAACTTATTTATGCGTTCTAAAACTTTGTCTATCTCTGCGACATTTAAAATATATGTATTCTCATCAATCTCTTTAATAGATATGTCCATTATATTATACTTTTATAATATCTCTGATACTCTTAAATATATATTTCCAGTTTGCACAGCTGTTCTCTTTTTTCTTCTCAGCAAATCAGGTAATGATATTCTTTGTTCCAAAACAGCCATCAAGTCCATACCATCCATCAAATACATTAATTTTTTGCCATTTGAATATGCTGTTATGGCATCTTCTGAAAAGCCATTTATGGAAATAAATAAGCCTAAAGTATTATCCAATCTCCTAGTTATTTTGCCCTCAAATGCATATAGGTCAGCATTCGCCGTAGGTTCTTTACGCCATTTAGCTTCTAATAAATACTCATCTTTGTCTAAAGAGAATGCACCATCTATCTGTTCTCCAACAACCTTAAAAGAAGATTTTGCATCAAGATCGTATAAATTAAACAAACCATTTAGAAATTTTTCTAAGGCATAGCCTCGCTTTTGGTTATCATTATTAATAGATAAGCCAATAAATTCTTCTTTAAGTTCGCTGAGGATTTGATTAACTCTATTCAAGGAATCAGCTTTATCCTTATTTGCTTGTTTGCGCTTTCTGATAACTTCTTCCTCTTCTTTATAATTGATAAAACCTTTCGTCAGTTGGAATAATGCATTTACAGCCATTTTCGCATCATATATCTTTTTCTCAGCATCCTCAATCTTTTTCATGCTGTTATAGTCATTGAAGGTTGCTACTGATATTATTAAATTTAACAAATCCTCCTGAACCTCTTGTTCGTTGCGCTCAAGAATATTTACAACCTGCGACGCTATATTTCTCTTATAGTCATCCCAGTTTACCATTGATAGCAACTCTTTATGCGTTATTGACATATACAAGTAATCTTTCAAGTCTTTCTTATACCAGAATATGAGAGATAGGGCATTTTTCAATGCTACTAAAACATTAGCAGAAATCTTCTTCATATCAATTGATTATATTTTTTATTATAGTAGTTAAGGTTCTGCTGCCATCTGTACTTCATCTTCGTGGATTTCATACATTTTGGCTGATTTTGTTGAATAATTCTCTTGCTCATTATCCGTCCACTGCTCGCATTGCTTAATAACAGTTTCTAAAGCATTGGCAGCCTCCTCAGGTGGGTAATGATATTTCTTAAGTAGGTGCTTAATCATTCTGCGCATACCTGCACGAGCTGATTCTTTCTTTTGCCAATCAATAGTGCGGTTCTTACGTAGGGAGTCGGTAAGCTCTTTTGTCATAGCTACCAATTCTTCATTACTATAGAAGTCGTGGATTGCTTGCGGTTTGGTCAAGGCATCGTAGAATGACTTTTCTTCAGGAGTGAGTCCAAGTTCATTAGCTGCTGAATCGGCTGAAGCAATATCTTTTGCCAACTGCAAAAGTTCTTGGATAACTTCTTCATTGGTGAGTAATCCTTTCAAATAGTTCGATAAAGAGCGATTGAGCAGGTCAGAGAATTTCTCTGACTGCACGATATTGGTCTTTTGATAGAGTGCCACTTTCTCCGCCAATAGTTTTTTGAGCAGTTCTACAGCTATATTCTTTTCTTTCATCTTAGAAATTTCATCTAAGAAAGCTGTATCAAAGAGGGAAAATTCGGCTTTAACATCAGAGAAAAGATTGATTACACCTTCACTTTTTACACTTTGTTTCAGCAATTCACTGATACGAGCATTAATTTCTTTCTTAGTAACTTTTCCTTTTCCTGTCATTCGGGAAAGCAAAGTGCGCACAGTTTCAAAGAATGCAGCTAAGAAGCGTTGCTCTTCATTCAACAGGCTTCGGCAAAGAGTGATGGAATTGTGCAGCAATGCTGCTTCTTTCATATATAATGGCAGTTGTTCTTGTTTGTCGGTTGCCAACATGAAGTTTACACCACCTTTGATTAATTTAGCACGGTCAGCATCTGTCCCTGTGTGGAACTTACTATAATTATAACCATGAAATAAGTCTTGGCACACTTCCAACTTCTCTTTGAACTTTGTAAAAGCCACGCCTTTGATGTCTGGGTTTCCAAAGTTCTTTCTGTCGCGCCCCGTATAATCACGCATGGCTTCTTTCAAGGCTTTGGCAATACCGATATAGTCAACAACCAATCCACCCACTTTACCATTGAATACACGGTTCACTCGTGCAATGGCTTGCATTAGGTTATGTCCGCTCATTGGTTTGTAAACATACATAGTTGCCAATGAGGGAACGTCGAAGCCTGTGAGCCACATATCTACTACAATAGCAATCTTCATCGGGTCGTTGTCATCCTTAAATCGTTTGGCAAGTTCTTTCTTATACTGCTTGTTTCCGATAATGTCGTGCCATTCTTCTGGGTCTTGGTTGCTGCCCGTCATGACAACTTTTACTTTATCCGTCCATTTTGGGCGAAGCTCCAATAGTCGGTGATAAATACTCATCGCTATGGGACGCGAATATGCCACTATCATTGCCTTACCTGTCAATTCATATTGACGGTTTTCCTCATAGTGTTTGAGAATGTCTTGGCAAAGAGAATCGATGGTAGCTGGTGCACCAAGTATCTCTTCCAAGTGTGACATCTCCTTCTTGCTTTTTTCTATCTGTTCTGTCGTTGCCCCTTCTTCAGCCAACAGCTCGTATTCGTCATCAAGGGCTTGCAAGGTAGCATCGTCAAGATTTAGATTGATAACTCTAGATTCATAATATACAGGACAAGTAGCACCGTCGTTGACCGCCTGCGTCATGTCATAAATATCAATATAATCACCAAAAACCTCTACGGTATCTCGGTCTTTAGTAGAGATAGGTGTACCAGTAAAGCCAATATATGAAGCATTGGGTAGTGAATTGTGAATGATTCTTGCCGTGCCGATAGAGATTTTACCTGTAGTGGCGTCGACTTTCTCCTCAAAGCCATATTGTCCTCTATGCGCCTCATCAGTCATCACGATAATATTTCTTCGCTCTGACAATGGTTCGTCAGATTCCTCAAACTTCTGCATGGTTGTGAAGATAATGCCATTAGCTTCTCGTCCACTCAATAGCTCTTTTAGATTCTCTCGACTATTGGCTTGTATTGGAGTTTGGCGCAAGAACTCCTTACATTTAGAAAATTGGGTATAGAGTTGATCGTCTAAATCGTTGCGGTCGGTAATCACAACAATAGTAGGTTGTGATAACTCTTGTTGCAGCAAGTGGGCGTAGAAAACCATTGACAATGATTTTCCGCTGCCTTGCGTATGCCAGAATACACCGATTTTACCATTACTTACTGTAGCATGTTTGGTACGTTCGATGGCTTTCTTCACTGCAAAATACTGATGATATCCAGCTAATATCTTGGCACTCCCTCTTTCTTCTTTGGAGAAACAAATAAAATTCTTGATGATATCCAAAAGCCGTTCTCTTTGAAATATTCCTTCAAAAAAGGTATCGTAGTGCAGTTCTTCGTTTGTTTCATAATTGCCATCCTTTGTCTTCCAGTCCATATAACGGTCTTCCTTGCTGGTAATTGTTCCAGCTTTGGAAAGAGCCATATCGCTCATTACACAGAACATATTGAAAGCGAACAACGATGGTATATCCTTCATATAATTGCGGAGTTGAAGATATGCTTCTGAAGCGTCCGTCTCTTCACGGGAAGGTGATTTTAATTCTACAACCACCAATGGTAAACCATTCACAAACACAATGATATCAGCACGTTTCTCTGCATTTTCAATGAATGTCCATTGATTGATAACTTGAAAAGTGTTTTTGTCCGTATGTTCAAAGTCTATCAAATAAACCATTTCATTGCGCATTTCCTTGCCATTGAAATAAGAAACTTCTATGCCGTGTTGCAAATAGTCTGTAAATGTTTCATTCCTCTGCACCAAACTACCCATATCAATATTGCGTAGTTTGATAATCGCTTCATGAATAGCTGCATGTGGCTTCTTTGGATTAACAGTTTGCAGACTTTCTTCTAATTGTGCTTCATAATATGGCACATAGTAGTCTCTTTCAATATTTGGACCGTACAAATATTGATAGCCCATTCCCTCAAAGAGGGATATCAGTGCTTTTTCGTAATTATCTTCTGTGAAGGGCATTGTTTTTTATTTTTATTGTTCATTCATTTCTAAAAGAAATTCTAAATAATCTATATAGTTAGCTTTATAAGCTTGATAATCTAAGTTGTAAAGAGCCTCTGATGCTGATAAGTGTACGCCTCCTACTTCTAATGGATTTTCTTCATCAAACCAATCATTAAAGCACTCACAATCTTGATAAATTAATCTTTGGTTAGCGTGGTGAGCATAACTGAAATAAAAATGTAAAATGAACCCACAGAGAACATCTGTTGTTTTGTATATCAGTAGGGATAGTGATTTGTCTATCTGAGGATGCAATACATCCAAACCATGTGAAGCAAACCCTGCATTATTTCGTATCTCTGCAATTGATTGAATGACAGTAGAAATTCTACAGCATAGTTCAGATAGACCAACTATCTCTTTTTCAGTCTGTTTTATAAGATGTTCTAAGGTCTGCTTTACTAAACCATTAACTGAAATATCATCTTTGTATGTTGCATTTTGATTAGTGAGAATTGTTTTGCAAAGTGCCTCCGTCAGACTTTTGCTTACTTCAACGCACAAAGAAGGATTAATCTCAACATTGTTTTCTATTGTTGAAATATGCGTTTCAAAAGTCCTAAGACTTGGTTCTTTTGCAATATATTCTCTTGTCCACTGCATTATTAATATTAATTTAAATTATCATTTATCCGTCGATTGAGTTCTATTTTGTCATCTAAAGAAGAAAGAATATCTGCAATTTTTTTTTGAGTTTGAATAGAAGGTATTTTTATATCAAAGTTTTGCATCACTTTAGCGGATACTTCTTTGAAAGTAGTTCCACTTCCTAAGCCTTCTATCTCCTCTTTGTTGTATTTTAGTAAATAATACAAAAAGAGATTGTTTACGAGATTGTTATCTGGTATAATGCTCTTAAATCCTTGATTTGTACATAACTCATTTGCTGCAATTGCAATATAACCAATAGGGGCTCTAGAAGAAAACAAAATACTCCCTTTAGGTAATATTTGGCATGAACTACTATCAAATCCTTTTTGTGTAATAGATCTTTCTCCTTTTTGAATATATCTTCCTGTAAAATTAGACAAGTCTTTTGGAGTTATCCAAGAGATTTCTCCATCGTAATTTGCACTATCTTTTGTAGGAGGAGTTGCACCGCCTACAATTCTACCTATTTCATGTAGTTTATATTCTTTCCACTCTTCCATGATGAAAATCAATCATTTTGTTCATAATAATATGAATAGTCAATACCCTTCATAAACATTTCTCTGTCGTCAATCTTGGTAGTGAGAGCAGACAATACCAAAGATTTGATGTGCGTGCTGTCAGATACACTCTCACGCATGGCATTGAGATAATCATTTTTATCTATCTGACTCCAATCCACACATCTTTTGAGAGAACGCTTCAGCATTAGGTCCAGCCAAATGCGAGTGCTACGACCATTACCCTCCATAAAAGGATGGGCTACGTTCATCTCTACATACTTATCCATAATCTCATCAAAGGTAGTTTCGGGCATTCGTTCTATTGTTTGCAGAGTTTCGGGGAAGTGCATACAATTAGCAAAGGTAAAACCTCCTTTTGAGATATTCTTCGTGCGGATTTGTCCAGCAAAGTCATACAATCCTCCAAAGAGATAAGCATGAATCTGTTGTAAACATTGTATGCTGCCTGGCTCAAGACTTTTCAGCAAACCACTTTCATATAACTGATATGCTTTCTTTCGACTTTGACCATCTAATGTATTATCACTATATGTAAACCAATCAAGGAACTCATTTGCTCGATTGTTAGGATAGTGCTTTGCTAATAAAGTCACTCCTTCACTATCAAGGACATCTGCAATACGCATCTTGCCATCTGGTGCTTCAAATTTAAAGTTGTGAGTAGTACTCACGGGTTCAATGCCTTCTTGTTTTAACTTACGTTTTAACCAACGCCAATAGTTACCAGCTTTGGTGTAGTCAGGCTCATCGTTAATGGCACGTACAATGTCTGTTGCAGAAAACCACCAACAATTACTTTCTTCATCCCATACGGCACGTACTTCACGGTCGTTGAAGAAACGAATTGATTTCTTATGTTGTTCTTTCTTCTCTTCCATAAATGGGAATTTAGTTGTTTATATCATTAATTTTCAGCTCGCCAGACATTAGCTTTGGGAGAAGCGTGTCGCGGAGACTAATAAGTTTATCAGTTTCTTGAAGCAATTTTGCCATTCGTTTGTAATAAGGAGCAAGAGTCTCGTTCATTATTTTAGCTTCTGAATCGGACGGTTTCCTTATTTCAAATTCAGGCAATGCCTTTTTGTTAAGGTGAAGAACAGTAGTCCCGTTTATATAACCAAGGCAATGACCCTTGAACATTTTATTTTTAAGCATTGCTGCAAGTAAAAAGCTATAAGGAAATATTTCTTTAGGTAGAACTTTTACCAAATCCATCGAGAAGATTATGCTATTATATTTACCACAAGTAAGTAATAATTCGGCATTACCAATCACATCAGCATTTTGGGTTAAATCGGTATGTGCCACTAATATGTCAAATAAATTCACATAGTGGCACTCTTTTAGTTTAGCTGATGGGGTGATACCCTTAAAACCTTCAGCCTTAAATCCACGATTTCGCCCAAAGTTTTTTATAGTTGCCATAGCTACATTTGAAAAATCTGTCAATTCTTCGCTCTTATATGAATATCCACCAACGAATGAAGCGACTTCAGACAATGAGGTGTTTGCCCAATTAGAATCAGGATTATCCACAAACCAAGATTTGAACAACGCCTGTGCCTGTTGCTCTAAATTATCATTTATCCGTCGATTTAATTCGATTTTATCGTCGATGAAAGACAAAACAGAAGCTATCCTATTTTGTGTATCAATGTTAGGAATGTTTATTTCAAATTTACTTAGAGCATCTATCGTTAACGCTTTTTGAGTTGAACCAATAGCTTTAGCTTCAATCGCATTTTTGGCTATAGGAGACAGAAACCAATAGTATAAGAATTTACTATTGAGTCCCTTAAAGTCGGAAAACCATGTCAAATTTCCATCTTTAAAGTAAAAATTTTCATTTTTAACTATATATGGAGTACCTAATGTCCCGACAGAAGTTAAGAGCATATCACCTTCTTTTGGAACCCCATATTTGATTTTAATTTCGTCATATCTTGACCTTGAAATATAAAGTGCCGTAGAAATACTCTCCCCTTTCTGTTTTTCAATAATTTCTTTCCCTCTAAAAAAAGGAACACCAGAAGATTGATATTCTTTTGCAAAAATTCTTTTACTTGATGAAATCGAGCAAAGATCTCCTATTTTATATTTTTTCCACTCTTCCATAAATGGGAATTTAGTTGTTTATATCATTAATTTTCAGCTCGCCAGACATTAGCTTTGGGAGAAGCGTGTCGCGGAGACTAATAAGTTTATCAGTTTCTTGAAGCAATTTTGCCATTCGTTTGTAATAAGGAGCAAGAGTCTCGTTCATTATTTTAGCTTCTGAATCGGACGGTTTCCTTATTTCAAATTCAGGCAATGCCTTTTTGTTAAGGTGAAGAACAGTAGTCCCGTTTATATAACCAAGGCAATGACCCTTGAACATTTTATTTTTAAGCATTGCTGCAAGTAAAAAGCTATAAGGAAATATTTCTTTAGGTAGAACTTTTACCAAATCCATCGAGAAGATTATGCTATTATATTTACCACAAGTAAGTAATAATTCGGCATTACCAATCACATCAGCATTTTGGGTTAAATCGGTATGTGCCACTAATATGTCAAATAAATTCACATAGTGGCACTCTTTTAGTTTAGCTGATGGGGTGATACCCTTAAAACCTTCAGCCTTAAATCCACGATTTCGCCCAAAGTTTTTTATAGTTGCCATAGCTACATTTGAAAAATCTGTCAATTCTTCGCTCTTATATGAATATCCACCAACGAATGAAGCGACTTCAGACAATGAGGTGTTTGCCCAATTAGAATCAGGATTATCCACAAACCAAGATTTGAACAACGCCTGTGCCTGTTGCTCTAAATTATCATTTATCCGCCTATTTTTATGAAATAGCGGTTGATATGAGCTATATGTGTGATATGCTGTTTGCATTTTGATTTAACTGATGAATTTGCGGTGAGAGAGTTTGACGTTTGTTTGATTGACCATTGCATAGTGCATGGTTGTATCAATTTTAACATGCCCAAGGAGTTTTTGTACTTGCTCCACGGGCATACCTTTATCTATAGCCATAGTCGCAAGTGTCCGACGGAACTTGTGTGGATGGACACGGACAATCTTTGACAGTTTCCCAATCTTTCTTAATCTTGTCTCAACCCCTGATATTTGTAACCGATTGTGTGGTTTGGCGAGAGACACAAACAATGCTTTGTTTCTGTCTTTCCGCTCTGCAAGATATTGCTGCAAATGAATCTTTGCACGAGCATTGAAATACACGATACGTTCCTTGTTGCCTTTACCGAAAACGATACACTCACGCTCATTGAAGTTTATATCCTCACGATTGAGCTTTACAAGTTCTCCAACACGCATACCAGTAGAAGCCAAGAGGTCTATCATGGCTAAATCTCGTACCCTTGTACAGTTATCGCGCAGTTGTTCCAAATTTTCGTCTGTAAGAACTTCCTTAATCTGTGTTCCTGTCTTAACCTTGTGTATTCTACGTACAGGACTTTTAATGATGTAATCCTCATCCTCTAACCATGAAAAGAAAGATGAAAAGATACGACGGATATTGTCTATTGTAACTTTACTCGATTTGTGTTTCCGTTGAAATACAGCCAAATAAGCACGAATATCCTCTGTCGTGTAGTTCGTAACTTTCTTAGGCATTCTCTTGAAAAGTTGCTTGATGGTCGAACTATAATATTTTATGGTAGGTGTGGTGCAACCTTCAACTTGCTTGGCTGACAGGAATATCTCTAACAGACGTTCATTAGATGCATTATTCTCTTGCATCTGCTCATCGTCTGCCGAAATAGTGTAGTTACTGATTACTTGCAGTAATACTCCATTGAGTTGTGCCATTTGTTCTACACTTAGTATACCTGCCATTGCATTGCTAATTTCTAAAATTAATTTTTCTTTCATGTTCTTCTATATTAATGGATTGATAATATGGAAGAACATGCTGCCTTTTACTTGATTGTGAAGCCTATGCTTGCCAACTGTTTTCGTATCTCGTCCTCCAAATCATGCGATTGTGCAAACAAGTCGGATAATTCGGTTGTGAGTTTATCCATCTTCTCTTGAAAGGGAATACCATCGTCTTCCTGTTCTGCTATGCCGACATAACGTCCAGGGGTAAGAATATAGTCTTGTTTTGCCACATCGTCAAGTGTAACGACTGCACAGAAGCCTTTTTCATTCTCAAGTGTACCATCATTATATTTATCAAAAGTGTCTGCAATCTTCTGTATGTCATCTTCTTGAAGTTCACGAAGTTTTCGCGTAACCATTGTTCCCATGTTTCTTGCATCTACAAACAGAATTTTATCTTTCTGTTTCTTTTCCCGATTGAGAAACCATAGAGAAACAGGAATTCCTGTTGTATAAAATAACTGTGAGGGTAGTGCAACGATACCTTCTATTAAATCGGCCTTGATGATATTTTCACGAATTGTTCCTTCTCCTCCTGTCTGTGAAGATAAAGAACCATTTGCCAATACCATACCTATTTTCCCTTTGGGAGATAAATGATGTATCATGTGTTGCAGCCATGCAAAGTTGGCATTGCCCGATGGTGGAATGCCAAATTTCCAACGCACGTCGTCTTGCAATTTGTCTGCTCCCCAATCGCTAAGATTGAATGGCGGATTAGCCATGATAAAATCTGCTTTTAATGTGGGGTGTTGGTCGTCAAAGAATGTATCTGCATTAAACTTACCCAGATCAGCCTCAATGCCTCGAATGGCAAGATTCATCTGAGCCATCTTCCATGTCGTTGGATTGCTGTCTTGACCATATACAGAAATATCTTTGATGTTGCCTTGATGCCTTTCTATGAATTTGGCAGACTGTACGAACATACCACCAGATCCGCATGCAGGGTCATATACTCGTCCGTGATAAGGTTTCAGTACTTCGACAAGTGTTTGAACAATACAAGCAGGTGTATAAAATTCTCCTGCTAATTTCCCTTCTGCTTCTGCAAATTTAGAAAGACAATATTCATATGTGCGTCCCAATATATCTTTGGAATCTCCATGTTCTTTCATTTGAATATTGGTAAATAAATCTACCACATCGCCCAAACGCCTTTTGTCTAATTCTGGTCGGGCGAAATTTTTGGGCAGAATACCTTTCAAACGGAGATTCTCCTTTTCAATAAGACGCATGGCATTGTCGATTATCGTACCTATTTCTGGTGTATGGGCTGCTTTTGCTACCACACTCCACCGTGCTTCTTGTGGGACAAAGAAAATATTATCCGCCATATATTCATCGCGGTCTTCCTCGAATCCTTCATTATTATTGACTAATTCTTGATATTTGGTTTCAAACTTATCGGAGATGTATTTTAGAAAAATCAATCCCAATACTACCGATTTGTATTCGGAAGCATCAAGATTGCCACGAAGCAAATCTGCTGCTTTCCATATTTCCTTTTCAAATCCAATATCAGCTGTATTTTGTTTTGCCATGATTCTTTTTTATTATGTCAGAACTTTATTCTTGATGTAAACCGAAAAACTTCTTATTACTCATCTGGGGTGTTAATCAATTCCTTTGGATTGACTTGTAAGATCTCTGCTATTTGAAATAGCAATTCGAGGCTTGGCTGTCGACGATTGCAAACATATGAGTTGACAATAGTGAAACTCTTACCGAGTTTCTCTGCAAGCCATGTTTGCTTAATCCCTTTCTCGATAAGCACCTCTTTAATTCTATTAGTTGGACTTTCCATAAATATTATATGATTGTTTGCAAATATAGTAAATTTTCTTGCATAAGAAATAAAAAAGAGGAGATATCACGGCTCTTTCATTTAAAATATCTTAGTTCTTTTCTAAATATCATTATTTTATAGCACACCAGTAACATAGTTAAAACTGTTCTTTTCTAAAAATACTACCATAATCGTATGGTATTTAGCAATGGATACTCGTGTGGTAAGATAGACTCAAATTTTTATCTAACCATATAAAAATCAACGAAATAAATACTAATAAAAATGGTCAAGTGTGCTGTCTTTTGTACCTCTTACCTTTGCATCCGATTATAGAATTA
>CAMQBR010000056.1 GCA_946999045.1 uncultured Prevotella sp. | reverse complement strand
TTAATTCATAATTCATACTTTAGCTCACAAGCCGTTTGTTATAATCCATAAGTATGAATTATGAATTATGAATTATGAATTATTCATACTTTAGCTTATGAGTGTTTAGTGTTACCTGTTATAAATTATAACAAACGGCTTATAACCTAAAGTATGAATTATGAATTATGAATTATGAATTATTCTGTTTTTCTCTCTCTATCACTGGCAGCACGCCCACTTCCTTCAGCGCATCATACAGAAACAGCCTGCCCCTTTGCGTCCATTCCGTCACCATGCAAGTGTAGGGTCGTCCGTCTCTGTGCGTCAAGTTCAGCGTTTTACTATGAACATACCCTTTTGCCTGATGTGTTGCGTACAATATCCACTGCCCGTTCACCTTATGCTGCACACGCATTTCCGCCAACTTCCTGTTCAGAGCCACGGCACTCATGCCATAGTCCTGCGCTATCTGTGTCGTCGTTACCGTGCCATTGCTCTGCAGTATGGTGTTCAGGTAGTCGTTACCCTTTCTCATATCGTTAATAAGTACGTCCTTCTGTTTCGCTTCCGCTTCTAATTGTCTGATGCGTTCGTCCCGTTTCCGCATGGTCGCTTCACCTATGCGCAACGCTGTCGCCATTATTTCCTCGTCCGTCATCTGTGCATTGGCGGCAATGTACCCACCTGTCTTGCGAATGGTGGGCAGCACCTCTCCGCACACCCAGTCTTGAAATGGCTCCGCCTGTGGCTTGTCCGAGCGCATGATTACCTTGTAGAGATTTTGCTCGGAGATGAATATCATAGATTGTCTGCCACCGTTGGTAAGGGTATTAATTGAATTAACCCCCTTTTGGTTTAGCCTGTTTTTAGTCGGTGTAACTTGAAGTTCCAGCACCTTGCACACATCCGCCAAGCAAAACATTGGCTCATCGGCTGTCCCTGCTGTGCGAATTTCCCCGAACGTGGGGTTGGTAAAAATCGTAATTGTCGTTTCCATGTTTTCAGTATTTATTTTGTTATATTTGCAATTGTCTAACTAAAAAAAATGTTATTATGAAAGTAGATGAACAAAAAGTAAAAGACTATTTGAAGTCTAAAAACATCTGTGAGTGTCCGTTATGCCATGCTAAAAACAGCTTTGGCGTTGTTGAAAATGTCGCACCTATTCCTCTTCCTTTTGATTTAGGTAATGATTCTTATATGTTTAGTGAAAAATTCAGGCATCTTCCAGCTGTATTGTTAGCTTGCGGAAACTGCGGTTGCATTCAATTTTTAAGCACAAAGGCTGTAGGCTTGTAAATAAAGCCTTACCTTCCACAGTTAAACCTTTTGTATTAACCTCAATTCTTGCACTTTGGCTGTCATTGTCGTTTTGGCTTTGGCAGCCTTTGTTTGTTTTGTCTGTTTTCATAATCATATTCTGTTTTTTAATGGAGGGCGCACACCTATGAAGTAAAATTTGTCTAACTTTCAAAAAATGTATGCAGGCGTGCAGCCCCTCCGTATTTTTATTTATCTTTGCCTTTGTCTAATTTTCAAAACTTTTATATTATGAGTAAATTCATTGAAGTGACCGACCGAAACAAAGGTCAAGTTCTGTTAAATGTTGATTGTATTGCGTATGTTCATCGTGATACCGAGGGACGTTGCATCGTTAAGTTCTCCAACGGAGAAGCTATTAAACCATCAGCCACCTACGAGGACATGCTCAATCTTTTGCATATCTCCCAGTAGTAATCCAGTTGTAGATCCAGTGTGGAATGTCGCCTTCCCTTTTGATACACCAAAAGCGCAGCTCCCAAGTCCACACTGGTGCTTCCAATATCCACTGCACCAGTTTGTCGCTATCTTCCTTGTAATATTCCTTTGAAGCAGCAAACACTCTCCACCTCACATACATTCTTACCAGCTTCTTCATCTTCTTTTCCTTTCTTTATTTTTAGTTATTCGTTTTCTTCTCGTTGTTACTCCACCCTCGTCACTTTCGTTTCGTTAGCATCAAAGTCCGAGCGTGTGCTGTACTTTCGTCCAAAGCGTTTCCCAGCATTCCAAGCCATTGACTTGATGCAGCACATCCTTAAAAAGTCAACACCTTTGTACAGTAACATATCGCCAACCCTCATGTTTTCAAAGTGAACAATGCTTGGTCGCTCGTTCAGTACGTTTAATATTTTATCCGCCATTTTATTCTCCTTTCATTGTTAAAAAAGTGGTAGGGCGTAACAAGCCCACATTAACATCATTCATTTTCCTTGTCCTTTCTTTTCTTTCTTTTTATTGTTTTATTTACTTTTCTGTTAAAAAGTTTGGCAGCTAAGTACACAATTGCTATTTTTGTAAAAAGAATTAAGAATTAAATATTTGCGTCAAGTATGAAGTAAAATCTTGTGTACTGTCGCTGCCGCACTTTGTTTTATTGTCTTATTTACGAATGCAAAGATAGTGCATTTGCAATAACAGTACAACAAAATAAGCAAAAAAAGTTATTGCATTTGCTTTATTTATAAAATGTATAAATAGTATTGTGTATGGAAAAGAGTGTAAATCAACGAATTAGACGGATAATAGAAAACAAATCTTTGTCTGTCAATGCTTTTGCAAATGCTATAAGTGTCGCACAGGGGACGCTCGCAAGTATGCTCAACCGTGGTTCAGAACCAAGTACAAAGACTATCAATGCCGTGCTGTCTGCCTTTCCCGACATCAATCCAGACTGGCTGTTGACAGGCAGCGGTGCGATGTATCTTTCCGATGATGCGTTGCAACCGCACACTGCCAAACAATCTAAAAACGACATACCGTTTTATGAAACCTTACCCGTGAGTGCTGGGCAGTTAGAAGTAGTTATCCAAGACGCTTTGCCCACTGGCTTCATATCTATCCCAGGCATTCACGCAATAGCACTCTTTCCTGTGATCGGTTGTTCCATGCTTCCACGCATCAAGCCAGGCGATATTATTGGCGTTGATACGGTCAACTCGTGGGACGTCCTTGACCCCGACAAAATCTACTTAATTGTAACAAACGAAGATCGTATGATTAAACACCTCCAGTCAGATGCATCCGACCCCGACATCCTTTGGGCAATTTCCGACAATGCGGAATTTACTAAATTCAAGCTATCTAAATCATCAATAAAATATATCTACCGAGTTACATATCACGGTGAAATACTATAAAGTATTTAGTTATGACAGCTTTTATTATTTTCATGGCATTTTTGTTACTTATTGCAATTTTCTCAAGTAATGGAGGAAAAGACGCAAAGAAAAATGAAGAAACGACAGAAAAACATACTATTCCTACCATTACAGGCACTGAACCGACAGCCGAATCAACCGCCTACATCAACAACCTCATATATGAGATTGGTAATAATCGCAGTAGCAAAATAGAACCGCAATATAGTATAACACTTTACCTATCAATTAAATACTAAGTATCGGTATATCCCCAACGGAGTCACTTCTAATCTATATTTTAATCTATAAAAAACAATATTAATAATCTATAAAAATCTTTATTATGAGACATCTTAGAGGTATATATATACTTTTATTATCGGTTTTGTTAGGATTAAATTCCTGCGAAAAACCTGTTATATCTGATAAGATAAGTAATCAGACAAAAGAAGATAAATCATTGTGCAATGTTACTTTCCGAGTTACTAAGTTTGATTATATACCGTTTTATAAAGAACAAGAAATATCTCGTTCTACCGATATTTCAAAATTTTGCACATGTATTAGCCTTGCCATATTTAAGTCGGGCAATAAAATAAAAGTAATTCATCAAAAGTCAGACAAGGGTCATTTTGGTGAAATACAGCTTTCACTTCCTGCAGGAAACTATCAAGTAGTAGCTATTGCTAATGGAGGTAATAGCTCTGCTTCTATCAAATCGCCTACAGAAATATCGTTTGCCAAAAGCAAACTTACTGATACCTTTTATTATTATGCAGAAATAACTATAGGTAATAATCAAACTTATAACTTAGAGATGAAGCGTGTAGTGGCAATGTTCCGTCTTATAACTACAGATAAAATTCCTACCGATGTAAAGAAATTATGTTTCTTTTACACGGGCGGAAGTTCAACCTTTAACGCTGTTACTGGATATGGTAGTAAAAAATCTCGACAAAAAGAAGAACGAGATATTACGGATAAAGATCGTAATGGCAATGCTGTATTTGAGGTTTACACCTTTCCCCACAAGCAGGAAGATAATCTCAAAATAAAGATTTCAGCATTAAATGATGCAGGTAATCCTATAGTTGAACGTGAGTTTTCAGATGTTCCCATTCGTGTTAATGAGATTACTCAATATAAGGGCGATTTTTTTTTACACTTTTCTCATGCTGATAGTTATGCGTTTAGTTTCTACACCCAATCCGAATGGACACAAAGAGAGGTGGATTTTTAAATAAGATAGGTTACAAGTTAAATAGATTTGCCTAATTACCCCTGTTCGGGTTAAGCCCGTCTCTATTTTGACAAGTTAGGAGCATTATTCCTTGTTAGAATCATGTGCATGATAATACATTCCACTCTATCATGAATGAGATATGATATAGATAAAAAATGTTGCTTAAGGCTGGTTCTATAAATTACCACCGCATATAGTCATTATAATTTTATGAAATACGTTTTGTTATCTTTTGGCTTCTTTTTATATAAAACAGGCGGCGTCTCAACAATTCAAACAAGTTTGATTGTATTTGGCTTGTGCTATTTTGGGTTCAAAATGTAAGATTGTTCAGTCGTGTAGCTCGCTATACTCCTTTACTCCCTTACATTTTGAGCTCAAAAATAAGTCTATAATCTAACAAATCTAATTTATAGAACCAGCCTATAGCTATTATTTATATCCTGGTGTTTGTTCTATGGCAGGATCGTTGGTCATAGTTCCTACAGATATAGGCCACAATGTCTTGTAAGCTTCGTTAGTAGAAAGAATAGCACCTTCTTTTTGGTTAGGTATAAACGGATAGTTAACAGATACATCGAATACCAATGAACTACCTTGAGCATCTTTCATGCGTAACAAATTAAACCATCGTTTGCCTTCAAATACAAATTCCTTATCAGCTTCAGCCAATATAGCCTTGGTATTTTCGTATTGATTTTGTTTGGTATATACAGGATAGCTTTCACCATAAGCACGTTTTCTTATTTGGTTGATGTAACAACTTGGGTCGTTAGCAAGGTTATTTTCTATTTCTGCCATCAGTAATAACGTTTCAGCATAGCGAAAAATAGGTCCATCACAGTCAAAGTAATGTGCACCTTCTGCTGCATCATAGTGTCCTGAAAATTTCTTTAATAGCAAGCCAAAGTTGCTTCCTGTTAATTCCTTTTCTTTACTGCCTTTAACAACAAAGAAAGTTGCATCACGTCTGCTGTCTTTTTTATCAAATGCTTTCCAAAAGCTTTCTTTATATTGGTATCTTATAAGTCCGTCTACGAATGTATTTGTACCAAACTCATCTTTATTATCTAAAGATAACTGATTGTTATTTTCATCGTATGCGGCAGTAAAAAAGTTTTTTTGTGCACAGCATAGTTCAATGTAAGGCATATATTTTTTATCTGTTGTGTTGTACGATACAGCCAGGATATTCTCTGTATTTTTTTGTTTAAAATCTGTTCTGAAGGCTTGATAAAATTCAGGCATCAATTTAAATTTGCCACTATTAATAATTTTTTGCAGAGCCTCTTTAGCAGTCATTAAGTCGGCTTTGCCTGTAGCTTGGCAATCATCCGTAGCAACATTGGCAGCCCAGGCATATATGTTAGCTTTTAACATGAGTGTAGCATATTCGCTCCATGTGTATTGGTCTTTAAACGCATCGCTTCCATAAGCATGAAACAACTTTTCTGAAGTGTTAATATCTTCTTTTAGGAGAGCCATTATTTCAGAAGCCTTTGCACGTTTTTTTGATAATTTTTCTGCTGATATTTTACCATTCAAAACTGTAACATCTTTAATGAGTGGTACGCTGCCCCATGTACGATACAAGAAGAAATAATAATAAGCTCTCATGCCATAAGCTTGAGCCAAGTACAATTTTTTTTGTTGCTCAGACAGAAAGTTTGCTCTTTCCAATTCTTGCAAGGCAAGGTTTACTTGCAATATATAGTTGTATATGCCAGCCCAATTGTTAAAATAAGCATTATCTTTTCTCAAATCTTGTTTGATAACAGGTTGGCTGTTAAGTGTTTCTCCAAAAAGAGAGGCACCAGTACCAGCGCCATCTCCTAAGAGTCCGCCTCTCACTTCACCCATCTCAAAGTGTAAGCTGTATGAACTTCTTAGCAAAGAGTGCAAGCCTATCATATATCCTGCTGTCTGTTCTTTATCTTTCCAGAAGTTACCACTTGCAAAAAAATCTTCTGGTGCTTGGTCTAATGAGTCGCATGCTGTTAATAACGTAGTCATACTTATTAGCGTGATGCCTACTGCTCTATATATATTTTTCATTATCTTATTTGTTTTAGTTTTTTTTTGTCATATAAGTTTAGAATGTAGCGTTTACACCTAATACAACCATTCGTGGTAAAGGATACCCCCCCCAGTTATTAGACACCTCGGGAGAGTATGTATATGGTGCTTCGCAAAGGTAACCTAAGTTCTGTCCGGTTACAGAGAAAGTTAAGTTTTCTAATCCTGCTTTAGATATTAGCATGTTAGGCAGTGAGTAAGATAGCGTAATTTCTCTGAAAGACAAGTAGTCTCCATTGTATGCAAACAAGGTACTGTATCGATCATAGTTACGAGCATTAAGTTGATCTGCCCAAATAAAGATAGGATATTTAGCATTAATGTTGTCTTCACTCCATGTATCTTTTACATTGGTAAGGGTATTATACGAGCCTTGCATGTTACCCATAACCCATGGGGTGCGATAGTCGTAAACCTTAAAATCTAAAGCAAAGTCAAGACGTGCAGTGAGCGTTAATCCTTTCCAAGAAGCCGAAAGGGTAGTGCCACCAGTTAATTTTGGTGTAGTATTGCCTACTTTAACGAGGTCGTAATCGTCAATGACACCATCGCCATTTACATCTTTCCATTTTACATCACCAGGCATAATAGCCAATCCGTCTTTTTTGTGGTTCTTGTAAGCTTCAGGTCCATATAAAATCTTATTGCTACCGCCATTGCGAGATGTAGATCTGTCTATTAAGTTGCTTGGTATCTCATCATAATTCTTGTATATGCCTTCGGCTTGGAATACCCATAAGTCGCCTGGCGTTTCGCCTTCAGCAAATCCGCCAACCCATTTCTTTTCTTCACCATTGCCAGTATATACTTCAAATCCGCCCTGACGTTTTTTCTCTCTACCATTGGCTGGTAGTGTAACAATGGTATTAATATTATGTGCTATATTGAAGTTCCAGTTTATCTTCCAATCATTTGTATTCAAAATGCGGTAGTTCAGTTCGAACTCTATACCACGGTTACGAAGTTTACCATTATTAGATGTGGTTTTTGATATACCCGAAGAACTTGGAATAATAATGCTGGCGAACTTATCGGATGTTAATCTGTCGTACCATGTAAAGTTAGTTTGTATTTTGTTATTAAACAAACCGAGGTCTAAACCTACCTCAAAGGTTCTTGATGTTTCCCATGTTAGATAAGGCGTAGGAATTTTACTTAGCAAATATCCTGTGCTACCATTATATTGAGTCATGCCGTATGCACCTTGGATAGTATAATTTCCCACCCAGTCAGAGTTTACATTACCATTGAGTCCCCAGCTGCTTCGTAGCTTACCAAAGCTCAACCAGTTACTAAACTTGCTCATAAAATTTTCTTTTGAGAAAACCCATCCAAGAGATGTACCAGGGAAAGTGCCCCAACGATTGTCCTTACTTAGTTTTGAAATACCATCACGCCGAATGGTAATGCCTGCCAAATACTTAGAATCGTAATCGTAGTTTACCCGTGCAAAATACGATTGTGTAACAAATGTAGAATGATTACTGTCAATGATACGCTTTCCTTCATCGGTAATGGTATACTGTAAATCTCGGAAATAGTTGTTGGCAGGGTTATTGCCTTGAGCACTCATATCAAAATATTTTTGGTGAAAATACTCCCAGCCTAACAGGCTATTTATATTGTGTTTACCAAATGTCTTGTTATAGTTTAGCAGTGCATTATAGGTTTGTGTCAATTGTTTAGATGATTCTGCGTATGATGAATGTTTGGTATCGTAATGTCCGGGAGAGCTTAGGTAAGTGTGATAAAACGATTGCCCTGTATAATATTGATAGTACCAATCACCTTTTACGTCAAGTGTCAGACCTGCTATGATTTTTAATTTGAAGTCTTGTGAGAATGTAAACTTTTGACGCGAATAGTCTTGATCAACTGCATTCTCCAAAAATTTTTGGTTACCATCTCCCTTGTTCTTGCCCAATAATAGCTCACCCTTGTTGTTGTAGGCTCGGAAAGTAGGAGGATAAGAAAAGTTGCGTGAGAAATAATTGCCCTCTCCAGAGAAAGGTGAGATGCCTTGGAAGTTAGCCGTTGAGAAATTAAAGTTAGAGAAACTGTTTAACCATGGTTTTATTTGGTAATCAGCATTCAGCAAAGCAGAAATGCGTTTATTGTAGTTGTTAATGGCATTTCCTTCATTTTTGTTGAAACCTAATCCTGCATAATAATGCCCTTTATCGCTACCACCGCTGAAACTAAAGTTATAGTCTTGCGAAAAACTTGGTGTTTTGATATTAAACTTTTCCATGTGATTATTGGTAAAGATAAGTGTTTTTTTCGTAACAGGGTCTATCATAGTTTGCCATCCTTTTGATAAAAGCTCTTGTTGTAGCTCTTTTGAGAGTGTATCTAACTGGTATACGCCCCAGATACCCATAGAACTAATGTTTCCGTCTGCCTCATACTGGTTACCTGTTCCGTAAGGTTGATTGGCTGAAAGCGAATTTAAATTACCCGTTCCTTTTTGAGTTGCGTATAGATATGCGCGGCGTTGATAGTATAGATAATCGCCAGCATCAAGAAATTTGTAAGGGTTGTTAAAGAAGTTCCATGATAGTTTTGAGCTAAAATTGATTTTTCCCTCTCCCTTTTTACCTTTCTTTGTAGTGATAAGGATAACACCATTATTGGCACGTGAACCATAGATAGCCGTAGCACCAGCATCCTTCATTACTTCCAGAGACTCAATGTCGCTGGGGTTAATGTCTGCCATAGAACTTCTTATCATACCATCTACAACGATAAGTGGCGACCCACTTCCATTATAGTCGGTACCTCCACGGAGTACAATATGTGGTGAAGCATTAGGGTTGCCAGAGTTTTGAACAACCTTTAAGCCAGCTACCGTTCCAGATAAGGCTTGAGCAGGATTAGAAAACATACCTGTGGTAAGCCGTTCGTTCTTTACTTTGGCAATAGAGTTGGTTATTTTCGAACGGATAATCGAACCGCTATAACCAATAACAACAGTCTCAGACAGGGTGTTATCAATGGTTTTTAGTTTAATACTACCAGCATTTTCACTGTTTATAGTGATTGTTTTGTCGGTGTAGCCCACATACGAAATCTTGATGTGCATGGGTAACTTAGACAATTTTAGGGTAAATGCACCCTCGGCATTGGTTACTGTACCACTCTTTGAAGATAGGTCAATGACCGTAGCTCCAATTAAAGGTTCGTTGGTTTCTTCATCGAGAACGATACCTCTACAATCTTTTTGCGCTAACATGGAGGTTGTACCTGCCACGAGGCAAATCATTAGAAGCAATAAGTTCTTTTTCATGTTACTTTTTCTTTTAGGATTAATAGTTGTTTTTAGATGTAAATTAAAAATAGTTAACTCGATTTAGGTTAATATTTTCTGCAAATATAAATAAACTTCGTTTACAAACAAAATATTTTTAATAAATCTTTCTGTATAAAGAAAATTATCTTAAGAATTATATATTTTAGAAAAATATTTTATATATTTGCAGCAAAAAATAGAGACATACCTTGTGATTTTCGCTTTGCGATATCAGTGGTTAATGTATGGTGTAGTTTTGTCATATAGCTCATTATTTGGAAATGTAACATAACAGGTGTTTATAATGGCTGGGTTTATAAATTGTCACCATATATTGTGAGTAAATTTTATGAAATACGTTTTGTAATCTTTTGACTTCTTTTGATAGAAAACCAGTTGCGTCTCAACAATTCAAACAAGTTTTGATTGTGTTTGGCTTGTACAGTTTTTAATTCAAAATGTAAATTTAAAATTTAACAAAGCTATTTTATAGAATCGGCTTAATAAATTAGGTATAATATACGTTAAGTTGATAAATGCAATGATATGCTGTTATGTGTATTTTGAGATAAAAAGACAAACCTCATAGGGCAGTTTTACAATCTTATTGAGTTTGTGTCTCAATCTCATTAGTTTTGCCCCTCAATTTGCATGAGTTTGTTGTTCAATCTCATTGAGTTTTTTTTACTACATAATTAGGTTGGTGGAATATTACGTCAGTTGGCTCATATACAGTATGTTATGCGGGTGATAAACAAGAATAGAAAATCTCGGATTAACCTATTTGCTAACAAGTAGAACACAAACAAGATATTGTTTCTCTATACATTATTACTAAGCGATGAAAATATTTATAAAACGACATCTAAAACTATTAATCTTTACATTTATGACATGTATATGCAATAATAGTGTTGAGGCACAGAAAGCTAACACTATAAAGTTAGATTTATTAAAAGGATTTCCTGTAACAGAGAAAGGAATATCAAAAGGCGTGTCGGCATGCTTTGCAGGCATTATAAATAAGCATCTTGTAATAGCAGGTGGATGCAATTTCCCTGATGTTCCAGCTGCAGAGGGAGGCAAAAAGAAATATTATCAAGGCATTTATGCTGCCCCTATAACTCATAATGATACTCTGCAATGGCAGTTGGTAGGACAGTTGCCTGCGCCATGTGCTTACGGTGTGGGAGTAACTGTGGCTAATGAGCTTATTTGTATGGGGGGTTGTAATGATAAAGGTGCTACCGATAAGGTATTTAAAATTAAGTTGAAGGATAATAAGGCTGTTGTAGAGGAGTTACCTACATTACCATGGCCATTAGATAATTTTGCAGGTTCGGTGCATAACGACTCTATAATGGTATACGATGGATTGCACATTGCACTGCTCCAGCTCAATGATATTGAGAAAGGGTGGAATGTGTTGCCAGCTTTATACAGTGAAAAATTAGGTCAGCCTGTATGTGGCTATGCAGATAATAACTTTTGTGTATGGGGCGGATGTACTGCCAAAACGCAAGAAAAAGATACAAAGTTGCAGTTGCATGGCTATAAGATAACACCTCATGGTGCTATACAGATAGAAGGTCCTTGTACCGAGAAGCAAGAAGATGTATATTTAGGTGGTGCAGCAGCTGTAAACTGTGGCGATGGTGGTATACTAACTTTGGGCGGTGTTAACAAGAATGTGTTTGAAGCAGCAGTTAATCGTCCACAACCAGGGTATATGCATCATCCTAAGGAATGGTATCAATTTAATCCGTATGTTACCTTATATAATAAGGGTAAGTGGAGCATCATTGGTAAACATGAGGCTGCTGCGAGGGCAGGGGCTGTATTAGTTTATGATGGAACTTATATATATATAATAGGTGGAGAGCTGAAACCTGGTGTACGAACGGCTGACATTTATCGCTTTTCGTTGCCATGTAAATAATAAGTAATGCCTTAAATAGAATGAAGAATAACTATGAATATTAAAAATAAAACATATTATCCCTGGATAGTGGTAGCCCTGCTATGGGCGGTAGCCCTATTAAACTATATGGATAGGCAGATGCTTTCAACCATGCAGGCGTCTATGCAAATAGATATTACCGAGCTAAACAAGGCAGAGGCTTTTGGGGCTTTGATGGCTGTATTTTTGTGGATATACGGCATAGTGAGTCCTTTTGCTGGTATGATAGCCGACAGGGTAAGTAGAAAGAGGCTGGTTGTGGGTAGCTTGTTTGTATGGTCGGCTGTTACTTTTCTTATGGGATATGCCAATAGCTTTACACAACTATACTGGTTACGTGCTTTTATGGGCATTAGTGAGGCGTTGTATATACCAGCGGCTTTGTCGTTGATAGCCGACTGGCATACGGGTAAATCACGTTCGCTGGCTATTGGGTTGCACATGACGGGCTTGTATGTGGGACAAGCTATTGGTGGCTTTGGTGCTACCATTGCTTCGATGTTTACATGGCAAACGGCTTTTCATTGGTTTGGTATTATAGGTATATCTTACTCTGTAATATTGTTGTTGTTTCTTTACGAAAATCACGTACACAGTAAAGCTATAGTTGCTGAAAGCAGAAAGGCACATATACTTAATCCTCTTAGCGGACTGGGAGTAGTATTGTGTAATTGGGCTTTTTGGATTATCCTGTTTTATTTTGCAGTTCCCAGCTTGCCAGGTTGGGCAACAAAGAATTGGTTGCCAACGCTTTTTGCTACTAATTTAGGTATAAATATGTCAAGTGCTGGCCCGCTGAGCACTATCACTATAGCCGTATCATCATTTGTTGGTGTAATTGTTGGTGGTTCTTTGTCAGACTATTGGGTGCAACGCAATATTAGAGGACGTATATACACCAGTGCCATAGGTTTAGGAATGACGATACCAGCTTTGATATTGTTGGGCTTTGGTCATAATATTGTGGCTATTGTATCGGCAGGCTTGTGTTTTGGTATAGGTTACGGTATCTTTGATGCCAACAATATGCCTATTCTTTGTCAGTTTATCTCTGCCAAATATCGTGCTACGGCTTATGGAATCATGAATATGATAGGGGTGTTTGCGGGCGCTATGGTAACGCAGATTTTAGGTAAATGGAGTGATGGTGGCAACTTGGGCTTGGGCTTTGCCATATTGGGTGGCATTGTGGTATTGGCTTTGATATTACAGTTGTTGTGCTTGCATCCAAAGACGGATAATGTAGATTAGGGCCTCACTATTGATGAATGCCCCCTTCTCTCAAAAAAAAGGAGCTATTAGACTTCTTGCTACATTTTGCCTATTATGTATTGGAGTTGCTGTAGAGATGAATGGTTTGAGTATTTGCCATTGTATGTTTTATGGACTGTTCTATAAATTACCACCGTAAAGTTTTTTATGTCAGTCTTTTTACGTTTTGTCATCTTGTGGACTCTTTTTATATAAA
>CAMQBR010000055.1 GCA_946999045.1 uncultured Prevotella sp. | reverse complement strand
TAAAATAATGATATTTAGAATAAGAACCAAGACTTTTTAAATGAAAGAGCCGTGATAACAGCGTTCCCCGTGTCAAAACAGTTGATCACAAAACAGTCATGGTAGATGTTCCATGGGTACGTAAAAATAGTGGATTTACACTGCTTTTCGAAGCCTATTCAAACTTGATTACCCACATGATTCGTTATAGAGCCATAATTTTATAAACAATGATCTGAATGCTTTTTCAAGTTTTGAATATTTTTGTTTAGTTCTCTTTAGTTTTCAAATATTTGTAAAAATAATTCAGATTATTAGTACTGAAAAGATATATACGTATTTTATCAATGCGAATGCATGAGCTGTGCGTCCTTAAAAACATTTATTCTGTATGCTGTGAGCTTTTATTCCTTCTCATTGGAGGGGAGATAGGATGGCTTAATATTTCCCCTTATGCCTTTCTATAAAAATATACGCAACAACACCTATTATAATAAGGAGCAAACCAAGTAGAGAAATGGCATTGTAACGTGTTAATCCAGTAATGTAAGATAAGGCCAAAATAGCCACACCAGTATACACACTATATAATCCGATAGAAGAAGATAGCTTAATTCTCATCTTATTTTTCTTTTATTTAAGGCAAAAGTACAAAAAATATTTGGCAGACGTTCAAAAAAGACGTACCTTTGCATAGCAAATTGCAAAAAATATTATTCATTAATTTTAAAAAGTAGTATGAATCAATACGAAACCGTTTTCATTTTGACTCCCGTTTTGTCTGATGAACAGATGAAGGAAGCGGTCGCTAAATTCAAAACTCTGCTTACCGATAATGGTGCTGAGATTCTGAATGAAGAGGCTTGGGGAATGAAGAAGCTGGCTTACAAAATTCAGAAGAAGAACTCAGGCTTCTACTGCCTGTTTCAATTCAAAGGCGAGCCAACATTGGTAGAAAAACTCGAAACAGGTTATCGCCGTGACGAGAAAGTAATCCGTTTTATAACTGTTAAACTTGACAAGTATGCAGTACAGTATGCTGAGAAAAGAAAACAGAAGTATGCTAACAAAAAGGAGGCTTAATTATGGCAGAGAATAAATCAGAAATCCGTTATTTGACTCCACCTTCTGTGGACACGAAGAAGAAAAAGTATTGCCGTTTTAAGAAGAGCGGTATCAAATACATTGACTACAAAGATCCTGAGTTCTTGAAGAAATTCTTGAACGAGCAAGGAAAAATCTTACCACGTCGTATCACAGGAACATCTTTGAAGTATCAACGCCGTGTAGCACAAGCTGTTAAGCGTGCGCGCCAAATTGCGCTGCTTCCATACGTAACCGATTTGATGAAATAATTAAAGAGGAGGAAACAGAATGGAGATTATACTAAAAGAAGATATTATAGGTCTTGGATACAAGAATGATATCGTGAGCGTTAAGCGTGGTTACGGTCGTAATTACTTAATTCCTACAGGTAAAGCTGTTATCGCTTCTGAGTCAGCTAAGAAAATCTTGGCAGAGAATTTGAAGCAACAGGCTCATAAGTTAGCTCAAATCAAGGTTGAGGCTGAAAAAAAAGCGGCTGCATTAGAGGGTGTTGCTTTGGAGATTTCAGCAAAGGTTTCTGCGACAGGTGTTACATATGGTTCTGTTACCGCTGCTACTGTTGCTGAAGAATTGGTAAAGAAGGGCATTGAGATTGATCGCAAGATTATCACTATGCATGATATTAAGAAGATAGGAAATTACGAGGCTACTATTCACTTCCACAAAGAGGTTGAAGTTAAGGTTCCTGTTGCTGTTGTTGCAGAGAATGCCCCTAAGGCTGAACCAAAGAAAGAGGAGGCTAAAGAGTCAAGTGTTGCTCCTACAGAGACTATGGAAGAAACAAAAGAAAATGCAGCAGAATAAGTAATAAATTATTTTTGCATAAACATATGATTTAATAAAATCCTGATGTGCGTTATGTGTACATCAGGATTTTTTTTGCTTTTAATTTTGCGTCTTTTACTTTGAGTTACGATTGGCTTATAAAAACTGTGTAGGAACGCACGGATTGTTCGTCCACTCCATTTACAATAAAAAAAACATATAATTAGAGGGGATGATACAGATTATTTTATAAGTCACATCTTATCCCATAATCTGTGGTCAATAATATGAAGGGGCATTGTTCTCGTTACCCACATTATTTTTGAACGTATAGAATTCCCCCCTATATCGTTACGAATGATAAGGTTCTTTGTTCAAACCTCAAAATTAAAAAGTCTAAAACTCGCTGGTAAAATGGAATTTGATATGTTCAAAGTCTTGTTGCGCCATGCTAAGTACATAGTTAGAGTCAGCTAAGAAGACATCCCTACCTTGTCGGTCTTTGGCCATATATTGGTACTTGCGCTTCTTAAAGTTTTCTAATTCCTCATTGTTATCCGACTCTATCCAGCAAGCTTTGTACAAGTGTACGGGTTCCCAACGACATTTAGCATTATATTCGTTTTCTAGTCGGTACTGTATTACTTCAAACTGAAGTTGCCCAACGGTACCAATAATTTTACGTTGATTAAACTGGTTAACGAACAACTGTGCAACCCCCTCATCCATTAACTGCTCAATACCTTTATTCAACTGTTTAGTCTTCATAGGATCATCATTCTCAATGTATTTGAACATCTCTGGCGAAAATGAAGGTAAGCCTTTAAAGTGAATTTTTTCCCCCTCAGTAAGTGTATCGCCAATTTTAAAGATACCATTATCAGGTAACCCCACAATATCTCCTGGATAAGCTTCTTCAATAGTGCTCTTGCGTTGAGCCATAAACTGTGTAGGCGAACTAAACCTTACCATCTTGCCATTACGTACATGCAGATAAGGCTGATTGCGAACAAACTTTCCAGAGCAAACCTTACAATAGGCAATACACGAACGGTGATTAGGGTCAATGTTGGCAGTAATTTTAAAGATAAATCCAGTAAATTTAGGTTCTTCTGGTTGTACCAATCGTTCTTCAGCTTGTGTGGGACGAGGACTTGGAGCTATCTGTACAAAGCAATCTAACAACTCTTGTACACCAAAGTTGTTGAGAGCCGAACCAAAAAACACAGGAGCAACCTCTGCTTCTCGATACGAATTTTCATCAAATTCAGGGTACACACCGTTTACTAATTCTAAATCATTACGAAGAGTTGAAGCTTCTGCTTCGCCCACTTTCTCATCAAGTTCCTTAGTATTGATGTCAACTGCAACTTTTTCTGTAACACGCTGTTTGTTGGGAGTAAACAAGTTGAGCTGTTGTTCGTAGATATTATATACACCCTTAAACTTAACCCCTTGTCCGATAGGCCAACTCAAGGGGCGAACCTTTATTTTTAGTTCCTGTTCTAATTCATCTAATACATCGAACGGATCACGACCTTCACGATCCATTTTGTTAATAAAAATAATAACAGGCGTGTTTCGCATACGACACACTTCCATGAGCTTACGTGTTTGTGCCTCAACACCTTTGGCTGAGTCAACTACAATAATTGCTGAATCAACAGCTGTTAAAGTTCGATACGTATCTTCTGCAAAATCTTGGTGTCCAGGAGTATCAAGGATATTTATTTTATATACCTGATAATCGAATTCCATGACAGAGGTAGATACAGATATACCACGTTGTTTCTCAATGTCCATCCAGTCGCTGGTAGCCGTCTTTTTAATCTTGTGGCTTTTAACTGCGCCAGCCACTTGTATCTGTCCACCAAAGAGCAAGAATTTCTCTGTAAGTGTAGTTTTACCTGCATCTGGGTGTGATATAATGGCGAATGTTCGCCTACGTTGTATTTCGTTCATCATGTTTGGTTGAAGAAATCTCATTTATGGGTGGTTCTATAAATTACCACCGTAAGGTTTTTTTATGTCAGTCTATTTACGTTTTGTCATCTTGTGGACTCTTTTTATATAAAACAGGCTGCGCCTCAACAATTCAAACAAGTTTGATTGCATTCGGCTTGCTCCGTTTTTGGTTCAATTTGCTTGTTCGTTCAGTCGTATAGCTCGCAATACTCCTTCGCTTACAAACAAATTGACCTCAAAAATAGTCTCACAATCTGTTAAGGCTAATTTATAGAACCGCCCTTATAATATTCTTTTATCATCTTAGACAAGCTTTCCTCCCAATAAGGAATCTCAATGCCAAAGGTCTTTTTAATCTTTGTTTTGTCCAATACGCTGTAAGCAGGACGTGTAGCTGCTGTTGGATATTCTGCCGTATGCAATGGCTTTACATGACAAGTGGTAATACCTGCAATGCGATGGATAGCTTTGGTAAAGTCGTACCAGCTGATAATGCCTTCGTTAGTGAAGTGATAGATGCCAGGTATAATGCCTTTTTGGATAATTGTCATAATGGCTTGTGCCAAGTCGCCAGCGCAAGTAGGTGTACCTATCTGGTCGAAAATAACCCCCAACTCAGGTTTCTCTTTGCCCAACTTAATCATCGTCTTGACAAAGTTGTTGCCGTGTGGAGAATACAACCATGCGGTACGAATGATAACCGATTGTGGACAATACTTTTTAACAGCCAGTTCTCCCTTTAATTTGGTAGAGCCATAAACGCTGTTAGGGCAGGGAGTATCTTCCTCTGTATAAGGTGTATGATGTGTACCATCAAAAACGTAATCGGTACTTACCTGTATCATCCAACCATTACGCTTACCAACGGCAGTAGCCAAGTATGCAGGAGCAACGGCATTTAGTTTGTGTGCCAAGTCTTCATTACTTTCGGCTTTGTCAACGGCTGTATAGGCAGCACAGTTCACAATACCGTTTATTTCATGTTCTTCAACAAAGCGTTCTGTAGCATCTTTGTCGGTGACATCTAAGTCTTTAACATCTGTGTTAAACCATTGATGTTGGTTCTCTTGCTTTTCAAGCAATTGAATTTCGTTACCCAGCTGTCCGTTGCAACCCGTAATAAGAATATTCATACCTTTAATCCTCCTCAAATTGAAGTCCTTCGTTTTTATCTTTTATATAATAATCAGATAACATTCCGATAAAGTTTGTTATCTCTTCTATTGCGTGTGTAGTGTCGGGTGATATTTCTTTGTGCTGTAAACGCAAAAGCATTACACCATATAGTGCATTTAGGCAAACCTGAATTTCGTTTGCGTCTGCTTCGCCTTTGTGTCGTAACTCAACAATAAAGGGCAAAACCTTATAATATTCGGTATTGTAATACGGAAACTTAGAGCTTTGCAACAATTGACTATGCAACTCGGTTAAGTCCTGAATAATGATTTCATTGATTTGTAAATGCCCTTTTTCTCGTTTTCCCTCCTCATTCATCATCTTGATAAGGTTGCCATACCAGTCAATCTCTTCGTCTTTCTGCTCATTGGTATATTTGAATTGTGAGATATACTCACAACGAATACGAGACAACGAACATCCGTAGGCTCTGATTAAATCCTCTATCTGCCACATATATAAAAGATATTCGGCAATGCTCTTTTTGCGTAGTTCTTGAGATATATACACTTTCTTACTAAGTTTTAAGAATGTTAAAATAATATTTTGATACACCTTATACCACGATGTAATGATTGGTATAAGTATAGTATAAACGTTTTTATACGCAGCTAATAATGAACTGTGTATAAATTGAATATGGTGCCAAATAAAATAACTAACGAACAAACAATAACGATAGTACCTATAATCTTATTAATAATAACAATGCCGTTGGTATCAAACTTTCTTCGTATCTTGTTAATCACCCATGTTAAGCCGTACCACCATAATAATGCGCCACACAAGATACCGATGTATCCGCACACCATTTCGAAAGGATGATTGGGGACAACAAAGTTAAATTGTGCATACATGGCAATAAACAATAAAATAATGAGGGGATTAAAGAAAGTAAGCCAAAAAGCTGTTATGCCATTATACGTGTAAGAACCCTTCTTCTTTCCTCCTACATGAATGTGTTTTGTAGGGTTGCTGCGAAAACTATAAACGCCAAACAGTAAAAGTAATAAGCTACCAGTTATTTGTAAGATAAACATATTCTTGGGATTGGTTATCATGTCCATAACAAAACTCATACCCAATCCTGTGAGCAGGGCATAAATAATATCAGAGAAAGCAGCTCCTACTCCTGTAGCAAAGCCATACCAGCGCCCTTTGTTCAATGTACGTTGAATACAAAGAACACCCACGGGCCCCATCAAACCAGAGGCTATAATGCCTATGATGATGCCCTTCCATATCTGACCTATAATATCTATTTGAAGTACAAATGACATAATCTTATGCAAAATTGCAAAAAATATGGCAGATAGGCAAATTTATATCATAAAACTTTGATTGACACAAGTTTTTTTAATATCTTTGTCAAGTAGAAAATGTACTTGGTGCAATCTGTTACGTTATATATTCTAAGTTTAATGTGATAGATAAAAAACGTAAAAACTAAAAACTCAGAAACTAATAAACTAATAAACTAAAAATAATCGTGGAATCAGTAACTAAAGTAAAACCTTACGTAATAGGTTTAGATTTAGGCGGAACAAATTCCGTCTTCGGTATAGTAGATAGTCGTGGAGATATTAAAGCTACCACATCTATCAAGACACAAGGTTATAAGACTGTAGAAGATTATGTTGCAGCTTCTGTAGAAGCTTTACAGCTTATCATTGACCAAGTAGGGGGTATTGATACTATTAAGGCAATGGGTATTGGTGCGCCTAATGGCAATTATTATAGTGGAACTATTGAGTTTGCTCCCAATCTTAGTTGGGGACATGATGGCATTGTGCCTTTGGCAAAGATGTTCTCAGACAAACTTGGTATTCCTGTAGCTTTAACCAATGATGCCAACGCAGCAGCTATTGGTGAAATGGCATATGGTGTGGCTCGTGGAATGAAAAACTTTATTGTCATTACTTTAGGTACGGGTGTTGGTTCGGGTATTGTAGTTAATGGGCAATTGGTTTATGGCAGCGACGGATTTGCTGGTGAGTTAGGTCATGTAATCATGCGTCGTGAGAATGGACGTTCATGCGGTTGCGGTCGTTGTGGTTGCTTGGAGGCTTATTGCTCAGCAACAGGCGTAGCTCGTACAGCTCGTGAATTACTTGATACAACCGAAGAGCCTTCGTTGTTACGCAATATGATTAAAGAGGATATTACTTCTTTAGATGTAAGCATTGCTGCTGGCAAGGGTGATAAACTGGCACAACGTGTTTACCAGTTTACAGGTGAGATGCTGGGGGAGGCTTGTGCTGACTTTGCTACTTTCTGTTCGCCTGAGGCATTTATCTTTTTCGGTGGACTTACAAAGGCTGGTGAGTTGTTGATGAAACCTTTGAAAGAGAGTTATGATAAGAATGTATTGAAGATTTTCAAGGGTAAGGCTAAGTTCTTGATTAGTAGCTTGGATGGTTCTTCTGCGGCTGTGCTTGGTGCCAGTGCTATTGGGTGGGAACTCTAAGATAATTCATAATTATCTTAGCATATACACTAAAAATCATAATTGTCTGATCATTTTTGGTTGGATAATTATGATTTTTTTTATTCTAACAAGTTTTTCTACTTGTATATTACAACAGAAAAGTGGCTATAGAAAATAGTATCTGTAGATTTATAGTTTCTCTCTATATTTTTTTTGAAAGATGTCGTCAGTACTATCATCACTTTTTTTCTTCTCTATATAGAGACATAAAGAGGATGTTTTAGTGTGGTGTGCGCCCTCCTCTCATTTAAGTGGTTGTGTGTGGGGACTTCAGTATTTTATTCTGCAGAGAAATCCGCTACAGTCTTTCTATATAACGAATACAGGCGAGTACGAGAAACAAAGCCGATAAGATAGCCATTCACCTCTGTAACAGGAAGATAGTGAGCATTGGTCTTGTCAAATTTGTCCATCACATCTTCCATCGAGTCGTTAATGCCCAATGTGGCAGCAGCAGGTAATAAAAGCTGTTGTACTGAGAAGCGTTGATAAAGTTCTGTACGAAACATGATGTGCCTAATCTTTGTAACATCAATAATACCCAACAAAATACCAGCATGGTCAATTACAGGTATAAAACTGGTGTGGCTCTTGCTGATAACATTGATAAGCTGACCTAAAAGCATTTCTGGATTTACTGGTGTAAAGTTCTTGTCAATAACACTCTCCAAACTCATCAGTGTAAGAACCGAGTGGTCAGTATGGTGTGTTATTAATTGTCCTTGCCGAGCCAACCTCATAGCATAGATGCTATGGGGTTCAAATATACTAATGGTCATGACAGATACTACGCTTACTATAATAAGAGGTAAGAAGAGAGCGTAACCACCAGTAAGTTCGGCAATCAAGAATATACCTGTAAGCGGAGCATGCATAACGCCAGCCATAACGCCAGCCATACCCAATAAGGTAAAGTTTTTTTCGGGAATGTATACCCCTATTTGGTTCATGTTCCATATACGAGCAAACAAGAAACCACCAAATCCTCCCACAAATAATGCTGGAGCAAAGGTTCCACCAACGCCTCCTGCGCCATTAGTTGCTGATGTTGCAAATATTTTGGTTAATACCACCATAGCAATATAGGCAACCAAAATACCAGGAGAACTACCAGCAAACAGCGAATTGTTCATTACCGCATTCCAATCTGCCTCTGTTTTTCCGTTTAGTAAGATAGCCAGTGAGTTATAGCCTTCTCCATAAAGAGAAGGAAAAAAGAAGATAAGCGAACTTAACAGAATGCCTCCTAAGAATAATTTTACGTATGGATAAGCTTTAAGTTGTGCAAATACCCCTTCGCATTTGGTCATCATCCTGATAAAATACAAGCTAATCAGTCCGCAGAACAATCCCAGCAAGATACTAGCAGGTATACGCCCAATGCTCCAAGCACTATCCAATGTAAAATTGAACATTGACTCTTCACCCTCAAAGATATAAGTCATTACCGTTGCTGTTACCGATGATATTAAGATAGGTAACAACGATGCCATGCTCAAATCAACCATTAGCACCTCGAGTGTAAATACCAATCCAGCAATAGGAGCTTTGAAGATACCAGCAATGGCGGCTGATGCACCACATCCCACAAGCAACATAAGGGTCTTGTTGCTCAACTTAAATATTTGTCCGAGGTTACTTCCTATGGCAGAACCTGTTAGTACAATAGGAGCTTCAGCACCTACCGACCCACCAAAACCTATGGTAATGGCAGAGGTTATAACCGATGTCCAGCAGTTGTGTGCCTTTAGTTTAGATCTCTTGGTTGCAATGGCATACAATACACGTGTTATACCATGTGATATATTATCGCGGACAACATATCGTACTACTAAAGATGAAAGATAAATACCTACGATAGGGAACAGTAAGTATAGCCAGTTAAATGTGGTAGCATCAAACCCCGATGTAAGCAAATGCTGTATCTCTTTAATGATACAATGTAGAATATAAGCTGCTATTGAGGCGAAGATGCCAATAATAAAGGCAAGTATTATTGTTAGCTGTCGGTTGGTAAGATGTTCTTGCTGCCAAGTATTTATCTTTTGGATAATCATTTGTAGATTGTATAGTCTAAATTATGGAATTTTGGGCATTGTTAGGGAGTATATCTCTATAGTTAACGGCCAAATGCTTATCAGGTGATTAAGCTGCTTCTCGTATTATTCTGAGATATATAAAAAGGTAATAATATCCCTTAACTCCCCCCTTAATTCCTTTATTAACTCCTTAAAGGGTGGTTCTATAAATTAGCTTTGACAGATTGTGAGACTATTTTTGAGGTTAATTCGTCTGTGAGTAAAAGAGTATAGCAAGCTATACTACTGAACAAACAAGCAAATTGAACCAAAAAGACCCACAAGATTACAAAACGTAAAAAGGCTGATATAAAAACTTTACGGTGGTAATTTATAGAACCGCCCTAAAAGTACAATTTATTTTCTAATAATCGTTACCTCACCATCTTCTTTCAGTTTGATAATGCTGCTGGGTGTGTGAGGTTTATGCTCTTGTCTGCGCGAAAAACAAACGTAGTCAACAGCCTCAAGTACCTCTTGGCTAATGTCGCAATAGTTGGCTGCAGCTGGCTGACCGCTGATATTTGCACTGGTACTAACCAAAGCCTTTTGAAAGCGGAAGCACAATTCGTGCGAGAAAGGCTCTTTGGTAATGCGTAGTGCAATGCTACCATCTTCAGCTATCAAGTTAGGAGCTAAATTTACAGCCCCGTCTAAGATAATAGTTGTTGGTTTGGTAGCTACATCTAAGATGTCCCATGCTACATTAGGCACATTCTTTACGTAGCGTTGCAAGCGTGCATCAGAATCAACCAAACAGATAAGTGCTTTCGAGTCGTCGCGCTTCTTTATTTTATAAACCTTTGCAACGGCTTCTGGATTGGTAGCATCACATCCTATGCCCCATACAGTGTCGGTGGGGTATAATATTACTCCGCTTTGTTTCATTACGTCAATGGCATTTTTTATGTCTTCTTGTATTGTCATTTTGAGTTTTTGATTTTTTTATTCTTAAAATTTTCTATTTTCTGTTTTTCAGCCCAATAGGACTTATTAGCCTAATTGTTCTAATTGGTTTTATTCCCTCCACCCATTTAGGAAGTCTTTTGCTCTCATGCGCTTCTTACCAGCCATCTGCAGTTCGGTGATTTCCAGCCAATTATCTTTAGTTGCAAAATACAGCTTTTTGTTTTCCACCCTCATTGTGCCTGGTGTCTCATTTGCCGCAAGGTTGGTTTTGCTCGATTTGTAAATCTTCAGTGTCTGCTGTTTGCCGTTGCCGTCTGCAACGAGAGTCCATGCAGCAGGATATGGACTTAGTCCGCGAATGAAGTCGTACACCCGTTTGGCCGGCTGCTGCCAATTGATTTGGCACGTCTCCTTGAAGATTTTCGGTGCAGGATGTAGGTTAGATTCGTCCACCGCATAATGTTCTTGCGGTATCGAAGCAATCTCTCCACCGTTCTCAATCAATTGGTCAATGGTCTCGAGGCATATCTGTGCCCCCAGGGTCATGAGGTGATTGTAGACATACTCCACATCGGCATTGTCTGGAATCGGCATTGTTTTCTGCAGAATGATGCGCCCTGTGTCAATTTGATGGTCTAGGAAGAACGTTGTAACCCCCGTGATGGTTTCACCGTTGATGACGGCCCAGTTGATAGGTGCGGCTCCACGATACTGTGGCAAGAGTGCTGCGTGAACGTTGAAGGTGCCCAATGGGGGCATGGCCCACACCACTTCGGGCAGCATACGAAAGGCCACAACCACCTGAAGGTCGGCCTTATAGCCAGCCAGCTGCTCCACGAAGGCGGGGTCTTTCATCTTATGGGGCTGCAATATGGGCAACCCTTGGGTTAAGGCGTACTTCTTTACCTCAGATGCCTGTAGTGTGTCCTGATGGCGACCTACGGGCTTGTCGGGCTGGGTAACCACAGCTACGACCTTGTAACCTCCTTCCACGAGCGCACGAAGCGAGCCTACGGCAAACTCTGGAGTGCCCATGAAGACGATTCTTAGATTCTCTTTCTTGAGTTGTTTCTTATGCATCTGTTCAAGATGGATTTGTAGTTTAAGATACAAAGATAGGACAATTTGTTATGATAGCAAATATTTTAGACTTTTTTCTTTTTGTCTCTTTGCGACTATCTTGATTGATACCGTGTTAAACTATCTTGATTGATACCGTTTAAAAGTCAATGAGTTTGTGGGTCAAAGTCATTGAGTTTGTGGGTCAAAGTCATTGAGTTTGTAGGTCAAAGTCAATGACTTTAAAAAAGGTAGTCTGTTGGGGTGTGAAAATGAAACAAATGAGCTGGAGTATGGGGGCTTTTCCACTGACGTATTCTTTTTCTTTTGTTTTCCACGCCAACAATAATTGATGTAAAAAATTGCAGTATTGAAGAAATATATTTAACTTTGCATTGTAAACTAAATACACTATGTTTTGGGTGCTCTGCGGGTGATATGGTTGCCCTACGGTGGAGACGAGAAACGGAGAAGAGTAAATGTGCTTGCTTGTCGGCTAGATGGGTAAGGAGAAGATGTTTTATCTTTTTTCCGTTCGAAGTTTCAATGAGCATTCCGAAAGGCGGATATAATCTGATAGACATTATTGAGCACAAGCACTTCGATATGTTCGGAAGTGAGGTGTATCAATGCCCCAAGACGGTGATTTCTAAGGAATATTCCACTGAATGGAAACTGGGTATGAAGCCTTATTATCCTGTAAATGACGAGCATAACAACAATCTTTATCGAAAATACAAGGCTCTCGCCGACGAATATGCTGCCAGATTGTGTGCGGCAGACGCTTCGCTTCAGCAAGATAAAATCAACGACAGCCAACCGCCTGTCATCTTCGGTGGGCATTTGGCAGAATATAAATATTACGACATGGCACCGGTTGTTGACAAGGTGCTGAGAATGTTTGACCTTAAACATATATAAATTATGACAAGTTCAAAAGTAGCTTTAATCACCGGTATCACCGGACAGGACGGCAGTTATCTGGCCGAGTTCCTCATTGACAAAGGGTATGAAGTGCACGGACTGCTGCGCCGTAGTTCGTCGTTCAATACAGGGCGCATCGAGCACTTGTATTTGGACGAGTGGGTGCGCGACATGAAGAAAGACCGGCTGGTGAACCTGCATTGGGCCGACATGACCGACTCTTCGTCGCTCATCCGCGTTATCGGCGAGGTGAAGCCCACGGAGATATACAACCTGGCGGCGCAGAGCCATGTGAAAGTGAGCTTTGACGTGCCTGAATACACGGCAGACGCCAACGCCCTGGGTACGCTGCGCTTGCTGGAGGCCGTGCGTATTTGTGGACTGGCGAAAAGCTGCCGCATCTATCAGGCAAGTACGTCTGAGCTGTTTGGTAAGGTTCAGGAAATTCCTCAACGTGAAACCACTCCGTTCTATCCTCGTTCACCGTACGCCGTTTCTAAACTCTATGGATTCTGGATCATGAAGAACTATCGTGAGAGCTACGGTATGTACTGCTGCAACGGCATCTTGTTCAACCACGAGAGTGAGCGCAGGGGCGAAAACTTCGTAACCAAAAAGATTACCTTGGCTGCGGCTCGCATCGTTAACGGTTTGCAGGACAAACTGTATCTGGGTAACCTGGATGCACGGCGCGACTGGGGATATGCGCCTGATTATGTGCAGTGCATGTGGTTGATGTTGCAGCAAGAAGAGCCTGATGACTTTGTCATCGCAACGGGTGAATATTACAGTGTGCGCGATTTCGCTACCTTGGCGTTCCATCATGCGGGCATTGAGCTTGAGTGGAAAGATAAGGGCATGAACGAAAAGGGCATTGACAAGGCTACTGGCAAGGTGCTTGTGGAAGTGGACCCCAAATATTTCCG
>CAMQBR010000054.1 GCA_946999045.1 uncultured Prevotella sp. | reverse complement strand
AGGATAAAGCAGGGCATCCTTTCACATATAAGCTAAAAGAGGATTTAATTCTGAAAGAAAATATGCCAGTAACTGTGGAATGGAGAAATCTATCATCTATATACCACGACTATCCACCCACAGAGGTAGAGAAAAATGGAAATCTGAAACGATAATACATTCGCCATAAGATATCTATAAAAATCAAAAAGAAGTAGGAGGTAAACACTCATCACAGGTGATTATCTCCTACTCTTATATTTACTAACTTACCACTCCTATGTACGTGCCGTTATAAAAGAGGATTGGCTGTTTTTCTCCTTCTGTTATTTGTTGATAGACTTTTACTCTTCGTTCTCATTCAACATCTTTTTACCTATATCATTCAACGTCAACATTGTTATCTATTCGGTTGATGACACGCTGATGATGAGGCTTCACTACCAATGGTACATTTTCAATGAACACATTACTTGTGTCAAGTCCTAATGCATGTGCCATGCTTAATTTTATATGTGAAATGAGCGAATATACCCCCATGATAAGACGCTCTTTAGAAGAGAAGTGATTGAGGGCTGCATAGATTCGATTAATGATAACAAAGGTAAAATTGGCTGGAATGTTATGTTTCTTAAGCGATGGATAGCTGTTATCGAGTGTAAACTCTTTGTGAGCCACTAACTCCTCTATAATTTGCCTAAAATAAAGGTTTACTAAAGGTTGTATGCGAAATCCCAAATTCAAATTGATGCGATAGAGCGTATTAGGTATGAGAGTGGTAAACTCATATTCAAGTGTTGAAGGTTCATCTTGATAATTGATGTGCAATAATATATAGTGATCGGCTCGAATGGGATGCTTGTGGATGATAGAATATAGAATTTTATGCTCTATTTCGTATGTTCCAGAAAGCTCGCTAAGATATACCATATTTGTAGTAAACTTAGCAATAGAAGTATCATTTTTAATATCAGAAATAACGCCATACCATTCTCTTACATCGCATATGGCCACCTGTTGTCCACGAATAAGGTACGCATTGTACCATACATACATCACAGAGAACATGACACCAGCCATGAGCATTGTTACCCATCCTCCATGAACAAATTTGAACATGTTAGCAATAAAGAAAATTCCTTCGATCCCTACAAAAAAAACGATAAAGGGCAGAAGAAATAAGGATGAGACCCTACTTTTACGTAAATATGTAAAAAGCAAGAAAGTTGTCATGAGCATTGTTATAGTAATGGCTAAACCGTAGGCGGCCTCCATGTTTTCTGAGTTTTGAAAAAACAGAATAACAAGAATGCAAAGTACATATAGAGCTGTATTTACAAACGGAATATATAATTGACCTTTAACATCGGTAGTGTATTTTATCTTCTGTCTTGGCCAAAACTTCAAATTCATTGCTTCACTGAAAATAGTGAATGAACCACTGATGAGAGCCTGGCTGGCAATGACAGCGGCAATTGTTGCCATAGCAATGCCAAAAAACAGAAAGCTGTGGGGCATGATTGCGTAGAATGGGTTGATACCAGGAACAAGACTGCCTGCATGACTAATAATCCATGCACCTTGTCCTAAATAGTTGAGAATAAGCATCAATTTGACAAACGCCCAACTAACACGTATATTTTGTGCGCCACAATGACCAAGGTCAGAATAAAGAGCCTCAGCACCCGTAGTACAGAGAAAAACAGCACCAAGAATGAGAAACCACTTAGGGTTGTGTGTTAAAAGCTCTATTGCATAATATGGATTGAATGCCTTGAGAATGGGCAGGAAGTTAGCGATGTGACTAATGCCTACCACCCCCATCATGGCAAACCATACGAACATGAGCGGTCCAAAAAAACGACCAATGGTATTTGTACCAAATTGTTGTATGACAAACAACACCGTAATAATACAAAGACAAATGGGCACAGTAGGTGTATTAGGTTCGTAAACCTTTAAACCCTCAATAGCTGAAAGCACCGTAATTGACGGTGTGATAACGCCGTCAGCAACCAACGTACTTGCCCCTATGATAGCTAATAGGTAAAGCCATTTTGGACTATGTCGCCTAATAAGCGCATAAAGAGCCAAGATGCCACCTTCACCATTATTATCGGCACGAAGCGCAATAAGCACATATTTTACTGTTGTTTGAAGTGTCAGCGTCCAAATAATACAAGATACAGCACCTATTATGTATTGGGCATTAATGGCACTACCAGCCTTAAGTATGGCCTTCATTACATATAGTGGCGAAGTACCTATGTCGCCAAAAACAATACCCAATGTTACAACAACACCCATGAAACTCAAACTGCCATGTGTTGCATGTTTGTAATCAGAATTATGCACCATATAGAATACGAGTTAGTTTTACTTCAAAAAAAAAACGTTGCAAATATACTAAAAAAATACAACTAACCTTTTTTTGTTTTTTTTATTTCACTGTTTTCACAACAATTACAAAAAGCTGGATATAGACCGCTATGAATACAGCATAAAAAATAAAATAAAACATTGATTACGTGAATATTAAAGTTATAGCAAAGAATTTTAAGTGCTCTTTATTAAGTGCCAATATAAAATATTTATTCAAGCAAACATTTTTTTTGCGTTGGCTTGTAAGTATTGATATTAGCCATTCCTTACACTAACAAATAACCCTTATATGTATGGCACAACATATAAGGGTTATTTGTTAGGTAAGGCTGGTTCAATAATAAATTATCATTGTATATTGTGAGTAAATTCTATGAAATACATTTTTGTTATTTTTTTGCTTCTTTCTGGTTAAAAATGTACCGAAGCTAAATTATAGAACCAGTCTTAAGAATTTTGAAAAAAAAAGGCTCTATCTTAATTGATATAGCCAAATATATAATTTGAAAATAAATTCTGATAAAAGTAGAAGACAAGATTTTTACTTGTTGTTCAAGTTAATCTTGCTTCCTAAATGAATAGCCTGTGCAACTGTTGCAGCTATTACAACTAAAGTCATCACTGTTAACATAATTTTTACCTTTCTTTTTTTTTATTGTTATCCTTTTGTTTTATTGACGATGCAAAGATATGGACTATTTGTTGTGTGCGCAAACAATTTTATAAAAGAACCAATTATTTCTAGTGTTTTATTGACGCACATCAAAGAAACCTATATTTATTTATCAACAAAAAGTAATGATTATTTGGCTATCAAACCTTTTTACTGTAATTTTGTAATCTATATACGCAATGCTTTTATTGTGCGAGTAAATGAGCAACAAGGCAAAAAATAGAATGAAACAAGCCGTACAACAAATACTAAAAGTGGTGCTGTCATTACTTCTTGGCAGTGCTATATTGTATTGGATGTACCGTGGGTTTGATTTTCAACTTGTGAAACATGTAATGTTTAACGAGATGAATTGGATATGGATGTGGCTGTCGTTTCCCCTTGGTATTTTGGCAGAAGCCATTAGAGGCTGGCGCTGGAAACAAAGCTTGAAGCCCATGGGCGAAAAGTCACGTGTATCAGTGAGAGTGCATTCTGTATTACTATCGTATGCCGTTAGCTTGCTTATTCCACGAATAGGTGAGTTTGTACGCTGTGGTGTGTTGAATCGTTTTGACAATGTTTCATTTCCCAAGGCATTGGGAACAGTAGTAACCGAGCGAATTATCGATTCGTTATTGATAATGCTTATCACCGTGATTACCGTGATAGCACAGATACAAATATTTGATACCTTTTTTATCCACACAGGAACCAGCATAGATGCCATACTAAGCAAGTTCTCTACAATGGGGTATATCGTAACTGCAGTTTGTGGTATAGCCGTGCTGTTGCTATTGTTTTTCCTGATAAAGCGATTGGCTATATATAATAAGGTAAAGAGTACCATCTGCGATATAGGTAAAGGAGTGGAATCCTTACGGTATGTACACAATGCCCCTTTGTTTGTATTTTACACATTGGCAATATGGATGTGCTATTTTCTGCATTATTACCTCACGTTCTTTTGCTTTGACGCCACCGCTCATTTAGGTTTGTCATGTGCCATTGTAACTTTTATAGTTGGTTCTATTGCAGTGATAGTTCCAACCCCAAACGGAGCTGGACCTTGGCATTTTGCCGTAAAAACAATGTTAATATTGTATGGTGTAGCTGATAATGATGCGCTGTACTTCGTGTTGATAGTACATTCTGTACAAACTTTATTGGTAGCAGTATTGGGCGTGTACGCATGGATTGCGTTATCGTTTACCCATAAAAAACTAAAAAGGGTAAAGTTGGGTAAGATTTATTTACCTGATAATTACTAATGGCTGGTTCTATAAATTACCATTATATATTTAGTAATTAAATTTTATGAAATGCGTTTTGTTATCTTTTGGCTTCTTTTATAGAAAACAGGCTGCGTCTCAACAATTCAAACAAGTTTGATTTGTATTCGGTTTACCCTGTTTTTGGTTTAAAATTTAAGTCAAAAATGTAACAAAGCTAATTTATAGAATCAGTCTAATGTACTAACCTATTATTCATTTTTGGGGGAGAACATAAAATCAATATGTTTGTAAGACTTGAACTTTGCTAAAATAAAATACTATGTGTAAAATTAAAGATCTAAAACCTATGTGCGTGTGGCGTAACTTTTATGCGCTGACACAAGTTCCTCGTCCTTCTGGACATTTGGAGAAAGTTCAACAGTTTTTACTTGACTTTGCCAAGTATGTGGGGGTAGAGGCTTACATTGACAAAGGTAACAATGTAGTGATGAAGAAAGCAGCTACACCAGGTATGGAAAATAGAAAAGCTGTGATTTTGCAGGCACATATGGACATGGTGCCACAGAAGTCGCCCGATAGCAAGCACAACTTTGAGACCGATGCCATACAAACTTGGATTGACGGAGAATGGGTAAAAGCCAAAGATACTACATTAGGAGCTGACGATGGTATTGGTGTTGCTGCTATTATGGCAGTTATGGAAGCTAAAGATTTGAAGCACGGACCTATTGAAGGGCTGATTACAGCTGATGAGGAAACTGGTATGTATGGCGCAAATGATTTGCCAGAGGGAGAACTCAATGGAGACATTCTCCTGAACTTGGATTCTGAAACATGGGGCAAATTTGTGATTGGTAGTGCTGGCGGCATAGATATTACTGCACAATTAGACTACAAAGAGGAGGCTATAGATACAAAGGATGTAGCTCTGAAAATAGTCTTATCAGGGCTTCGTGGCGGACACTCAGGCTTGGAAATACACGAAGGCAGAGGCAATGCCAACAAACTAATGGTGAGATTTGTACACGAAGCTATTCGCAAAGCCGATGCACGCTTGGTTTCATGGCATGGTGGAAATATGCGCAATGCTATTCCGTTTAAGGCAGAAGTGGTTATTATATTGTCTAAAGAAAAAGTAGAAGCTGTAAAAGAAATGGTAGCTGAGTGGAAAGAAGAGTTTATTGCAGAATACAAAGGCATAGAGAGGGGTATTGAATTTGTAGTCGAAGAGGTGGTAACTCCTGTAACTGCTATACCCAAAAAGATACAAGATAAGTTGATAGCCGCTATCTATGCTTGTCACAATGGGGTAGTGAGGATGATACCTTCTTTGCCTGATGTAGTGGAAACGTCATCTAATCTTGCTATTATTGACATAGAAGCAGGTAAGGCAGAATTTAAGATTTTGGCTCGTTCATCAAGTGAAGCCATGAAGAGATACATTGGTGAGATGTTGCAAAGCTGTTTCAATATGGTAGATATGAAGGTAGAGTTCAGCGGAAGTTATGGTGGTTGGAATCCTAATCCTAACAGCGAATTGCTGAAGTTACTGATGAAAGTATACAAAGAACAAAACAAGGAAGAGGGTATTGTACAAGTAGACCATGCAGGTTTGGAGTGCTCTATTATTTTAGGTAAATATCCTCATCTGGATGTTGTATCATTTGGTCCAACCATTCGCAGTCCGCATACTACTACAGAACGTTGTCTTATCTCTACCATTACACCTTTCTGGAACTTGTTAAAGCAAGTTTTAGAGGAAATTCCTGTTAAATAGAATATTGTAGGCAGGTTTTATATAGATTACTACTGTACATATAGTGAGTTTATTTATAGAATCAATCTGTAAAATATATATTAGGCTGAAAGCATAAAAGTATTCAGTCAGCTTGTTTGTACAAGGATGGTAAGAGTGGATATTGCTTAAAATTTCTCTTTTATGAAAGGAATTTTTAAGCCTTATAAATCCTTTAATCTGTTGTACATCTTTTATATGTCCATATCCAATTAAAGTATAAAAAAAAGAAAATGGCGCATAACTAATTGATATTTTTTGTTTAATTTTGCAAGCCCATAGGGTAATTAAAGAAAAGATATGAAGAAAAAAATACAGTTTAGTCTCGTATATCGAGATATGTGGCAATCTTCTGGTAAGTTTCAGCCACGTAAAGACCAATTAGAACGTATAGCTCCAGTTATCATAGAAATGGGATGTTTCTCAAGAGTAGAAACCAATGGTGGAGCTTTTGAGCAAGTAAAATTACTTGCAGGAGAAAACCCTAATGATGCCGTTCGTGCTTTTTGTGCACCATTTAATAAGGTAGGCATCAAGACTCATATGTTGGATCGTGGTTTGAATGCACTGCGTATGTATCCTGTACCAGACGATGTTCGCGCTATGATGTATCGCGTAAAACATGCACAGGGTGTTGATATTCCACGTATATTCGATGGCTTGAACGATGTTCGTAATATTATTCCAAGTATAAAATGGGCTAAAGCAGCTGGTATGACTCCACAGGGAACTCTTTGTATTACCAATTCTCCTATCCATACCTTAGAATATTATGCAAAAATAGCGGATATGTTAATAGAAGCTGGTGCTGAAGAAATTTGTTTAAAGGATATGGCTGGTATCGGTCAGCCTGCTTTGTTGGGTAAATTAACCCATGAAATAAAAAGCAAGCACCCAGACATTATTATAGAATACCACGGTCATACAGGTCCTGGACTGGCTATGGCATCTATTCTTGAGGTATGTAAGAATGGTGCCGACATCATAGACTGTGCCATAGAACCATTGGCTTGGGGTAAGGTTCATTCTGACGTCATCTCAGTTCAAAGTATGTTGAAACACGAAGGCTTTGATGTTCCAGAAATCAATATGAACGCTTATATGAAGGCTCGTGCCTTAACACAAGAGTTTATTGACGACTGGTTGGGTTACTTTATCAATCCTCAAAACAAACTGATGAGCTCACTCTTGTTAGGTTGTGGTTTGCCTGGAGGTATGATGGGAAGTATGATGGCAGATCTTGCTGGAATTCACGCTACTATCAATAATTTGCGTAAGAAGAAGGGAGAGCCTGAATATTCTACTGATGATATGCTTATCAAGCTATTCAACGAGGTAGCATACGTATGGCCACGTGTTGGTTATCCACCATTGGTAACACCATTCTCACAATATGTTAAGAACATTTCATTGATGAACCTCTTGACTTTGGAACAAGGTAAGGGTAGATTTGTGATGATGGACGATTCTATGTGGGGTATGATTCTTGGTAAGAGTGGCAAGGTTCCTGGTAAGATAGACCCTGAATTAGTAGAACTTGCTAAGAAGAAAGGATATGAATTTACTGATGCTGATCCACATACATTGCTGAAAAACAATCTTGAAGACTTCAAGAAAGAAATGAAGGAGAATGGTTGGGACTTTGGTAAAGACGATGAAGAGTTGTTTGAATTGGCTATGCACCCAGAGCAATACCGCAACTATAAGAGTGGACAGGCAAGAAAGAACTTCTTGGCTGATTTGCAAAAAGCAAAGGATGCTAAAATGGGTAGCAAGCTCACACCAGAACAATTGTCTGCCTTTAAGCATGCAAAAGCAGATGCTATTGTAGCTCCTGTGAGAGGACAAGTGTTTTGGGAGTTTAATGGTGAAGGCGAATGTGCTCCTTCTGTTGAACCTTACATTGGTAAAGAGTATACTGAGGGCAACAAACTTTGCTACATACAAGCACCATGGGGTGAGTTTGTAGAAGTACCTGCTGCCTTAGGAGGTAAACTTGTAGAAATCAATGCAAAGCAAGGTGATAAGGTTAGCAAGGGCGACGTAATTGCTTATATTGAACGTCCACAAGCATAAAATTGCTTACATAATCATTTTGTTGCAACTCATCTTCGTGCTTATTCAGAAACATGAAGATGGGTTTTTGTGTTTATAAAGATGTTGTCAATGAATTATTTATCAATTATTGACCCATATTATCCCAAAGACAGCCAGTTGCGTAACATCTTGCTAACACACAGCAGTTGTGTGGCTGACAGGGCTTTGCAGATAGTAGACCGTCATCCTGAATTACATTTAGACCGCCAGTTCGTAGAAGAGGCAGCTATGTTGCATGATATAGGTATTGTAAAATGCAATGCACCTAGCATTGAATGTTATGGTACGGAACCATATATCTGTCATGGATTGTTGGGCGGAAAAATGTTGCGCTTAGTTGGTTATCCTCGTCATGCACGGGTTTGCGAGCGACATACGGGAGCAGGCATCTCTCTGCAAAACATTATTGAGCAGAATTTGCCGTTGCCCCATCAAGACTTTTTACCCGAAACACTGGAGGAACAGGTGATTTGTTATGCTGATAAGTTTTATTCTAAATCACATCTCGACCATGTGAAGACTATGGAACAAGCTAAAAACAGTTTACTAAAGTTTGGTGTTGACGGGGTAGAGCGATTTATGAAATGGGCAGAAATGTTTGAATAAACATCAAGTCGGACTTTTTAGTCTGGCATTGTATCTTGCTTAAATTATCTTCTTTTAGAGTACTCGTGTTATTAGTTAAAAATCAAAAAATAGGTTACTCGTTACTGTTATTTATGTAATTTTGCACCATCAATGAAGACTTCATCGGTCATAATACTACTGCTATTCGTTTTTATATTCGTTATGGCAGACATTAATTTGCATAATTTCTACGCCAAAACTACTATTGGTGCAGATAGTGTTTCTATGCAAAAAAAACATGATAGCATTGGTGTAAAGCTATCTGATTCTACAGCCTTAGATTCATTGCATTTGGCTATTCGCAGGCATAACCAAATGATTGACGATTCTCTTAGGCAAGATTCTCTCAATAAGAAAAAGGAAAAAGGCATTGAAGCTCCAGTAAATTATACGGCTAACGATTCGCTTATCTATTTAGCTAAAAACAAAACAGCTTATTTGTATGGCTCTTCTACCGTAAGATATGAGAATATGGACTTGAAGAGCGATCGTATACAAATGTGTATGGATAGCAATTTGGTGCATGCTACTGGTGCTATTAAAGATACGGTTACCAAGGCTTTGGAGGGAACGCCTCAGTTTAAGTTAGGTAATGATGCGTACGAAAGTGATACCATGGCTTTCAATTTTAAGACCAAGAAAGGACTTATCAGAAATGTATATACAAAGCAGGAAGATGGATTCTTGCGCAGTGAACGCTCTAAGCGAGACTCTTCTGGTGTAGTTTACATGGAACATGGACGTTATACAACCTGTGATAAAAAGCATCCTGACTTCTATATTGCATTATCAAGGGGTAAAGTGCGCCCTGGAAAAGACGTAATTTTTGGTCCAGCTTATTTGGTGGTAGCCGATGTTCCTCTACCTCTTGCCATACCTTATGGCTTCTTTCCTTTTACTAAGAGCTATTCTTCTGGCTTTATTATGCCAACCTATGGTGATGATATGACAAGAGGTTTTTATCTGAGAGATGGTGGTTATTATTTTGCTATCAGTGATAAAATAGACTTAAAGGTGCTGGGTGAGATATATACCAAAGGCTCGTGGGGAATCTCTTTAGCCAGTAATTATAATAAACGTTATCGCTTTAGTGGTAGCGTGCTGTTGAGTTATCAAGATTGTAAGACGGGCGATAAAGGCTTACCTGATTTCTCTCGTCAACAAAGTTACAAGATACAATGGAGTCATCATCAAGATTCTAAAGCCAATCCTTATAACTCTCTTTTGGCAAGTGTCAATTTTGCCTCGTCTAGTTATGAGCGAAACAACCTTACAAGTTTATACAATCCGCAGTTACTTACACAGAGTACGCGTACTTCATCGGTTAGCTGGAGTACATCGTTCTCAAGTATAGGTATGTTATTGAGTAGCTCTATGAACCTTTCGCAGAATATGCGTGACTCGTCTGTAGCTATTACTTTTCCTGATTTGAACATCAGTATCAGTCGCTTCTGTCCTTTCAAACGCAAGCATGTAGTAGGCAATGAACGTTGGTATGAGAAGATTGCTATGAGTTATACTGGGCGTTTTTCTAATTCTATCAATACAAAAGAAGACAAACTATTTAAGTCTAATTTGATAAAAGATTGGCAGAATGGTTTCCAACACGATATTCCAATTAGTGCAAACTTTACTTTATTTGATTATATTAATGTTAATACTTCTTTTAATTTTACGGATAGAATGTATTCAAGTAAAATAAAGAAGTCGTGGAATGCTCTGACTCAAACAGAAAAGACCGATACAATATATGGTTTTAATAACGTATATAACTGGTCGCTTAATTTAGGTTTGTCTACCAAGTTGTATGGTACGTTTATCCCTAATCGCAAGATATTTGGCGATAAGATACAAGCTATTCGCCACGTACTTACACCAACCATATCGTTTAGTTATGCACCTGACTTTGGGAGTCGTCGTTATGGTTATTACGATTATTACCAAAAGACTGATGCCGATGGCAATGTGTCATTAGTTGGTTATTCACCTTACGAGCATGGTATGTATTCCGTTCCAGGGCGTGGGCGTAGTGGTAACATCTCTATTGATTTAGGAAACAATTTGGAGATGAAGATAAAAAGCGATAAGGACTCAATTGGAGTGAAGAAAATTAGTATCATTGATGAGTTGGGATTGGCGATGTCGTATAACATGGCAGCCAAGGAAAAGCCATTGAGCGACCTTGATATGCGCATCCGATTGAAGTGGTGGAAAAACTATACGTTTAACCTGAATGCTCGTTTTGCATCGTATGCTTATCAATTAGACGATAAGGGTATTCCTTACGAAGGTAATAAAACAGAATGGGGAATGGGTCGTTTTGGTCGATTCCAAGGTATGTCGCAAAACTTTTCTTATACCTTAACGCCCGACAAAATTAAGAATTTGTTTAGTGGTAAATGGGGAAAGCGAGATGAGGTGGATGATAAAAAGGAAAAGGACAAGGAAGATGAACACGATGTGGACAGTAACTTGGACAAAGATATGATAGATGCGCAAAAAGGTGAGAATAATAAAAAGGATGGAGGATTGGCCGAAACTGATGACGATGGTTATATGCCATTTAAGTTACCATGGTCTATTACTTTTGGTTATGGCATCACCATGAGTGAAGACCGTACGCTGTCAAGGTTCAATTACAAAACCATGCGTTACCCTTACCGCTTTACGCAGATGCTGAATGTAAGTGGAAACTTGCAGTTGAGTGAGGGTTGGAACATTAGTTTCTCATCAGGTTACGATTTCGAGAACCATGCTTTGTCTATGACCACTGCTTCGCTTCAGCGTGATTTGCACTGTTTCAATATGAGTTGTTCGGTGGTATTAGCTCCATATACCAGCTACAACTTTACTTTCAGAGCCAATGCTGCCACCCTTACCGATGCGCTTAAATACGATAAACGAAGCGGATATGGAAATGCTGTGAAGTGGTATTAAATGAATTTGGTAAGTTTTTTAGTTTTCTTAGTGGACAATAGTTTTTATTGTCTTTAGAAAATAAAAGAGTTTAATTTTTATATGCTCAGTAACTTATCAACTAAATGTGTTACCTAAAACACAATAACTTAAAAACTCAAACTTATGCTAACCTACATTAAAGAGAATCAAGAGAGAATATTGGAAGAGCTGTTTAGTCTTATCCGTATTCCGAGTGTGAGTGCACAACCCGAGCATCATGAAGACATGCTAAAATGTGCTAATCGTTGGAAAGAACTGCTACTCATGGCAGGAGTAGACAGGGTGGATATTATGCCTACCAAGGGAAATCCTATTGTCTATGCCCAAAAAATAGTAGATCCTAATGCCAAAAATATTCTTATTTATGGTCATTATGATGTGATGCCTGCCGAACCTTTTGAGCTTTGGCGTAGCAAACCTTTTGATCCTATTGTAAAAGATGGACATATCTGGGCACGTGGAGCCGATGATGATAAAGGGCAATCGTTTATTCAAGCCAAAGCTTTTGAATATGTTGTAAAGAATAATCTACTCAAACATAATATCAAGTTCATCTTAGAAGGCGAAGAAGAGATTGGTTCTACCAACCTCAGTGCATTTTGTACAGAGAACAAAGACTTACTGAAATGTGATGTTATTCTTGTATCAGATACCAGTATGCTGGCAGCAGACTTGCCTTCGCTTACTACTGGATTGCGTGGTATTGCTTATTGGCAAATAGAAGTTACGGGACCTAACCACGATTTACATTCGGGGCACTTCGGTGGAGCTGTAGCTAATCCTGTTAATGTTCTATGTAAACTTATTGCTGATGTTATCAATAAAGATGGAAAAATTACGATTCCAGGTTTCTATGATGATGTAGCTGACATTCCAGAAGAGGAACGCAAACTCGTTGCTTCTATTCCTTTTGATGAAGAGAAATACAAGAAAGTTATTGATGTGGAAGAACTCTTTGGCGAAAAAGGCTTCTCTACTATTGAGCGTAATGGCTTTCGGCCCAGCTTTGATGTTTGTGGTATCTGGGGGGGATATATGGGTGAAGGTGCCAAAACCGTTTTACCGTCTAAGGCTTATGCTAAGATTTCAAGTAGATTAGTGCCCAACCAAAACTGCGAAAAGATAGGGCAGATGGTTATAAATTATTTTAAGAAGGTAGCACCAAAAACGATTAAGCTGGATATTAAGTATCTTCATGGCGGTCAAGGTTACATTTGTCCTATCTCTTTACCAGCTTATCAAGCTGCAGAGCGTGGCTTTGAGAAAGCCTTTGGTAAACGCCCATTACCTGTTCGTCGTGGAGGCAGTATCCCTATTATTTCTATCTTTGAGAAAATACTTGGTGTTAAAACTGTACTTATGGGATTCGGCTTAGAGTCGAATGCTATTCATTCTCCAAACGAAAACATGCCGTTAGACATCTTCTGGACAGGAATTGAAGCAGTTATTAACTTTCACCAAGAGTTTGATAAGTTATAAATATTGGCGCTCAATAGAGTTTCGTGTGGGTAATTCCGTTTTAGCCAACCCATTACGAAGTAGATTATATATTTAAGTTTTCTATATTCGCAAAATCTTTTGAGAGCTTCCGTTAAATGCGTGGGCGCTTGTCATGTAGAGCGTCTATGCATTTAACGGAAGAACTTTTTTTTTGGGGGGG
>CAMQBR010000053.1 GCA_946999045.1 uncultured Prevotella sp. | reverse complement strand
GGTATCGTCCTCGCTATAATCAAGAGGGCGGTTATCAGCCACGTCAGCAAGGGGGGTATCATCCTCGCTATAACCACGAAGGTGGATACCAACCTCGTCAACAAGGAGGATATAATAGAGGTGGATACCAACAGCGTGGTGGATATAATAGAGGTGGATATCAGCAAGGTGGTTATCGCCAACATACGGCTGACTACAATCCTAATGCAAAATATAGCTTAAAGAAACGTATTGAGTACAGTGAGGAGAACATTGATCCTACTGTTCCTATTCGCTTAAACAAATACTTGGCTAATGCAGGTGTATGCAGTCGTCGTGAGGCTGATGAGTTTATACAGGCAGGTGTTGTCAAGGTAAATGGAGAAATAGTTACCGAGTTAGGTACAAAGGTCTTTCGCTCTGATGAGGTGGTATTTCATGACCAGCCTGTTTCTTTAGAAAAGAAAGTATATGTATTACTCAATAAGCCAAAGGATTATGTTACCACCAGCGACGATCCACAGCAACGTAAAACGGTAATGGACTTAGTGAAAAATGCTTGTACGGAGCGTATTTATCCTGTTGGACGCTTAGACCGTAACACTACAGGCGTGTTACTATTTACCAATGATGGCGACTTGGCAAGTAAGCTTACACATCCTAAGTTCTTAAAGAAAAAGGTATATCATGTATTCTTGGATAAGAATGTTACAGCTCACGATATGCAGCAAATAGCCGAAGGTATTGAGCTGGAAGATGGCGAGGTACATGCTGATGCTGTTGAGTATGCTCACGAAACAGATAAAAACCAAGTAGGTATAGAGATACATAGTGGAAAGAACCGTATTGTGCGTCGTATCTTCGAACACTTAGGTTATCGTGTTATCAAATTGGATCGCGTGCTGTTTGCGGGGCTTACTAAGAAAAATTTACATCGTGGTGATTGGCGCTTCCTTACCCAACAAGAAGTAGAAATGTTGAGAATGGGAGCGTTTGAGTAAAATAGAAGTGGGTAAGTTTTTTTTGATAGTTGGCTAATCTTCTATGTATCTAATTTCTTTAGGACGGTTCTATCAATTAGCTTTGACAGATTGTGAGACTATTTTTGATGCCATTTTTTTTGTGAGTGAAGGAGTATAGCGAACTATACTACTGAACGAACAAGCAAAATTGAACCAAAAACGGAGCAAGCCGAATACAATCAAACTTGTTTGAATTGTTGAGGCGCAGCCTGTTTTATATAAAAAGGGTACACAAGATGACAAAATGTAAAAAGACTGACATAAAATATGGCACCGCCCTTAAGTTATTACAAGTTATATAGTTTTCTCGTCAACTCGTCAACTTGTTACCTCGTAAATTAAAAACATAATGAAACGTACAAAAATTATTGATGTTCTTCAGCGTACAGACTTTAATAAAGATGTGCTGGTAAAAGGATGGGTGCGTACGCATCGTAGCAGTAAAGCGGTTGACTTTATTGCATTGAACGATGGTTCAACAATTAAGAATGTACAAATTGTTGTTGACCCAACAAAGGTGGATACCGACAAGCTAAAGAGTATTACCACAGGTGCTTGTCTTGCTGTAACAGGTACATTGGTAGAGAGCCAAGGCAAAGGACAAGCTGTTGAGATACAATGCAAAAACATTGAGATATACGGATTGTGTGGCAGCGACTATCCTATGCAGAAGAAGGGGCAAACCTTTGAGTATATGCGCCAGCATGCTCATTTGCGTTTGCGTACTAATACTTTTGGTGCCGTTATGCGTATTCGCCACAATATGGCTATTGCTATCCACCAATATTTTCATCAGCATGGTTACTTTTACTTTCATACACCTCTTATCACTGCATCTGATGCAGAAGGAGCAGGCGAAATGTTTCAAGTTACTACACTTGACTTAAATAATTTGAAACGTGATGAGAACGGAAAGATAAAATATGATGATGACTTCTTTGGTAAGATGACATCACTTACTGTGTCAGGACAGTTGGAAGGTGAACTCGGTGCTACGGCATTGGGGCAGATTTATACGTTTGGTCCAACCTTCCGTGCAGAAAATTCTAATACTCCTCGACATTTGGCAGAATTCTGGATGATAGAACCAGAAATGGCCTTCGTAGACCTTGATGAACTGATGTCTATAGAGGAAGAGTTTATTAAATATTGTGTACAATGGGCTCTCAATAACTGTAAAGACGATCTTGAGTTCTTAAACAAAATGATAGACAAAACGTTGTTGGAGCGTCTGAATAGTGTGGTTAGCGAGAACTTTGTTCGTTTGGAGTATACCGAAGGTGTAAAAATACTGGAAGAAGCGGTAAAGAGAGGGCATAAGTTTGAGTTTCCTGTATCATGGGGCATGGATTTAGCCAGCGAACATGAACGCTACTTAGTAGAGGAGCACTTTAAGAAGCCTGTTATCATGTACAACTATCCTAAAGAGATTAAGGCGTTTTACATGAAGATAAACGAAGACAAGAAAACTGTTCAAGGTACCGATGTGCTCTTTCCACAAATTGGTGAGATTATTGGTGGTTCTGTTCGTGAAGAGAGCTACGATAAGTTATTGGCAGAGATAGAGAGTAGACACATCCCAATGAAAGATATGTGGTGGTATCTTGATACCCGCAAATATGGCTCTTGCCCTCATGGTGGTTTTGGATTAGGCTTCGAACGTCTCATTCTCTTTGTAACAGGTATGCAGAACATTCGTGACGTTATTCCTTTCCCACGTACACCAAAGAGTGCAGAATACTAAAAAAACAAGGCTTCTCTACAAAAAGGCTATCAACATAAAGATGCATATATATATATATTAGGTGTAAAGAAAGTTAATTAGAAAAAATAACTCCCTTTTATTTGCAGAATGCAAGATATAAAACAAAAAAACAGTGTGTTATGTGTAAAAATAATATGTTTTATTTGCTTGTTTTAATATTTATCTATATATTTGCACCAAGATAAATAGCCTATTATAGGGTTACTATGTACATAAATTATAAAAAATGATATCAGAAACAATTGTGTTATTCTCTTTTAAAGGGTTTGGCGCATAAACTATTGAATATATTTATTATTTTTGTTTTATTTAATTTTATATCGTATGAGAAAGAAATTCTTAGGTACGTTGCTGATGGGTACCCTCATTTTGGGATCCACAGGCTTTGTTACATCATGTAAGGATTATGATGATCAGATCAATAATCTGCAACAACAAATTGATGCTAACAAAAAACTGATTGAACAAATCCAAACATTGATTACTAATGGTAGTGTAATAAAGGATGTTCAGTCTGTTGACGGTGGTATTAAAATCGTTTTAAGCAATGGTAAAGATTATACCATTACTAACGGTAAAGATGGTAAAGATGGTGCTGCATGGACCATTAAAGATGGCTATTGGTGCTTGAATGGTGAAAAAACCGAAAACAAAGCTATTGGCGTTGATGGCAAAAACGGCGTTGATGGCAAAAACGGTGTTAATGGCAAAGACGGCAAATATTATGTTCCTAATGAGGGTACAGGTATGTTTGACGTATATGAAAATGGCACTGTAAAAAATACTAAAATTTCATTCCTTGCTCCTGGTACTATTACAGCTACTATGGACCAGAACGAGCTTACATTGTACAATGTAAAGGGTATTGAAGGTGGCAAAATTACGATTGCCGTTAGCAATGTATTACGTGGCTTTGTTTTCCAAAAAGATCAAAAGGGTAGATACATTGAGGATGGCGTTCCTACAATTCGTATTGAGTCGTTCCAGTTTAAGGCGCAAACTTTAGATAAGCAAGATTCTAAAGATGAAAAGGCTGAGTTAGGTTCAACTGATAATAACGTAAACGTTAAGACTTATGCTTATTATAAAGTTACCCCTTCTAACGCAAATGTAGAGGATTTGAAGAAATTGGCTTTTGAGGTTCAAAAAGATGCTGAATATGGTAAGACTCGTGCCGCAGCTTCTGAAGACTTCAATGCTACTCCTACGTTCAAAGAATTTAAGGATGGTGTCTTGAAGGTAGAAGTTAACGTTACTGGACGTGCTGCTAATCTAGAGCATATTTCTGAGGCATCATTAGAGGCTACAACTCGTAACAACCAAAAGGTAAATGCAGAGTATGTTGCTTTCACTCATGTGAATGATCCTGATATTCGTATCTTTAACCAAAAAGCAACTCCTATGTATCAGCTCAGAAGTGCCCTTGTTGGTATTAATGCGAAAGATGGTGAGGCTGGTAAGCTTAAAGAGATGCCTGTATGGAGTACAACTGATACCAAGGATATAGATGTAGAGTTGACTTTAAACGATAAAGTTAACTTGAACGAGGTAGTTAAAGCTTGTTTCGTAAAAGGAAGTGGCAACCCTGAAGCTGTAGATCTTGAGTCTCATGGTATGCACTTTAAATTCGATGTTGTTAAGAATTATAAGTTAGGTACTAATGCCACTCCACAGGATGAGTTTATTACATTAGCTAACAACGGCGAAATTTCAGCAAGGGTATTTGGTGATAAGAAGAACTTTGCTGCTGTAGGACGTACTCCTATTGTTCGTGCATATTTAATGCATGGCGATAAAGCTGTAGAAATAGCTTATATCAAGGTACACATCGTAAAGAAAACTACAAAGCCAAAGTCAACGAATGTTGATTTAAAGGTTGCTGATTTTACTTTTGCATGTGGCCAAGATTGCACCGTAAAGACAAGTGTTGAGCAAAGTAATGTTAACATTTATAATGTTGTTGGTATGGATCGTGATGACTTCCATAACACCTATAAAGTATTTGACGCACAAGATGGCAAGGACGATCAAGTAGGTAAAGTTGAGGAAGTAACAGAGACTGTTGGTGATGTAACAACTTACATTCTTAAGTGGACACTCACAAACCAAGAGATGTGGGATAATGCTGATAAGGATGGGTTGACGAGAACAGTTTACTATCGTACTGCCGCTGGTGAAGAGAATAATGTTGTTAAGATTACATTAAAAACTGGTAAGATACAGGGTATCCAGAAAGTTTATGATTTAGGTGTTGATAAGTATTGGTCTAACTTCTGGAATGCAGATAAGACAACGGTTGAGTTCCATGTAGCTACTCCAGATGCTGGAGCAACAGACGCTAACAAGTGTACTTATGTTAATAATTTGAATTCACCTTTCAAGACCAATGAGAATGGTAAGTTGTTAGTTGATACTAAGGTAGAACATCCTATCTTCATCTTCAATAAGGAGAAAATGGAGAGTATTAAAAAGATTGGTGATGTTGAGGTTAAGTTTGAAGTTTCAGCCGATGGATTAACATTGACAGATAATGGCTCAGAAGTTGCTAAGATTGCGAATACCGACAATGCTAACACTGTAACATACTTGGATAATAGCGAAGTAGGTAAGCAGCTTTTGAATACAGGAAAAATGTATGCATACTTCTCTGTATCAGGCTATATTTGCGGCAATACAGATCGTAAGGTAAGCGTTACATTTAATGGCGCAGAGTATTTCCGTGCTAATTTCCTCCGTCCATTGAATGTTGCAGCCAACGCTGCTGAAGATTTCGTAGATGGCGTAAACTTCGGAAATAAGGGTTCTTATATAGCTTTAGAAAAATTGATTACTCCTACCGATTGGAGAAATAATACAGCTAATAGCTTTGCTGAGAATTCAAATTACTGGGAGTATTATGGCGTACAGAATATCTCTGTAGACTTAACGAAAGTTACTTGTAACTTGAATGGTGTGTCTGGTACCCCATTGCCTACAGATATTAAAGTAGGCAAGGTAGAAGGTAACTTTAAAAAGGATGGATATACCTTTGGTAATACTTCTACTAAATCATTATTTGGTTTCTTGACATACAGAAATAACCAAACAACAGTACAAGAACCTTATGAGTTGACAGTTCCTGTTAAAGTAACTTATAAGTGGGGTGTAATTGAAACCACCGTTAAAGTTAAGGTAACCAAGACTATAAAAAAATAATCATTTTGAGAAATGATATCGATTAATTTCGATAGATTTTTCAAAGCATAATAAAAAAGGTGTCTTCCTTCGAGTGAAGGCACCTTTTTTCCAATGTGAAAACGGTTAACTTGAATGATGATAATTTGAGTGCCGTTATTTCTTATCACTAATGTGGTGATATCTTTCATAAATTTTTTGGAAGTATGAAAAAATATTTAGGAATATTATTGCTTTTTGGCGCCCTTGTGCTTGCAGCATGCGGTGGTGGTACAAAGCATGAAAATGGAAAGTTTGCTGGCTCTTTTACAGATGAATTTGATAATAAGTTTGTATTAAATGAGGATTATACTGGTACTATCCAGTTTGCTGGTACCAGCAAGGTAAACAAAATAACTTGGCGTGACGGTGAAGGTCATAAGAGTGTTTTCGCTACTATTGCTTGGAATGGAGATCCTGCTTATTACTATCTTCGTGATGGCAAACTTTATCGTCATTATGAAGATATGCAAAATGGCGAACCTGCTATTAATATTAAGTATGATAATTAAGTTGAATAGTGTTAGCTTTTGTTGGCACTCTCAATTTTTTTAGTTGTTATATTTTTTGATAAAATAAAATTATGAACGTACGTAAATTATTTTTAGGTTTGTCAATGGTTTCATTGGCAAGTACAGCTTTTGCACAAGCTACCTATACTGATAAAGCCGGAAATGAATACTTCTTTCAGAAGCATGCTTTTATCAATTTACAGGGTGGTGCACAGTACACACTTGGTGAAGCTAAATTTAATAAATTGCTTTCTCCAAATGTGCAGCTTGGATTAGGTTATCAATTTACTCCAGTATTTTCTTTGCGCTTGCAGGCTAATGGTTTGCAGAGTAAAGGAGGGTGGAATGGTTACGAATTGGCTCGTACAGGAAACCCATTTACTGCAGATTATAAGTATAACTATGTAGCTCCGGGTTTAGACCTTGCTTTAAATTTGTCTAACTTGTTCTGTGGTTGGAATCCTAATCGAGTATTCAATGTTACTGCATACGTTGGTGGTGGTGCAAACATTGGTTGGAAAAATGATGAGGCAAATAAAATTGCTGCAACCTTGAAAGAATTAGACAAGTATCAATTAGAGTATCTTTGGGATGGAACAAAAGTTCTTCCTTATGGAAGAGGTGGAGTAGAATTGTCTTTCCGTTTGAGCAAAGCAGTTAACTTCGTTATTGAAGGAAACGCTAATGTTCTTAGCGATAGGTATAATTCTAAGAAAGCTGGTAATGCTGACTGGTATTTTAATGGCTTGGCAGGTTTTCGTATCAACTTGGGCAAGACTTACAAGAAGGTTGCACCTAAACCAGAACCAACTCCTGTAGTAGAAGAAAAACCTGCTCCTACACCAGCTCCTGTAGTAGAAGAAAAGGTTGAGGAAAAGAAGGCAGAACCTTTCCGCCGTGATATATTCTTCACAATCAATTCTTCAAAGATTCGTTCTACCCAAGAAGGTAAGATAAAGGAAATGGTAGAGTTCCTCAATGCTAATCCTAAAGCTAAGGTTTCTGTAACAGGTTATGCCGATGCAGGTACTGGTAATAATCGTATTAACGATCGTTTGGCTAAACTTCGTTCTCAAATCGTAGTAAAGACATTGCAGGCAAAATATAAGATTGCAGCAGACAGAATTATTTCTGACTCTAAGGGTTCTCGTGTTCAACCATTTAACGAGAATATGAAGAACCGTGTTACTATTTGTATCGCTGAATAAAATACTTACGATATAAGGAACATTAAGAAGAGAGCTCATTATGTTGGGTTCTCTTTTTTTTGCATGATTTAGATTTTATGCTTAAATTTGCATTATTATTCTATAAAACACAACATAATGAAATCAGTACATACAGAAAAGGCACCTGCTGCAGTAGGTCCTTATAGTCAGGCTATTGAAGCTAATGGCTTTGTTTTTGCATCTGGGCAATTACCAATAGACCCTGTAACTGGAAAATTTCCAGAGGGTGGTATCAAGGAGCAAACACGTAAATCAATTCTTAATGCGCAAGCTGTATTGCAAGCAGCTGGGTTAGATTTACATAATGTTGTTAAGACAACAGTATATCTGTCTGATATGAGTAATTTTGGTGCTATGAATGAGGTATATGCCGAGTTCTTTAAAGAACCTTATCCTGCACGTTCTGCTGTTGCCGTTCGTACTTTACCTAAAGATGCTTTGGTGGAGGTAGAGTGTATGGCAGCTAAATAAAATGTCTATCCCTTAACTGAAGCCCCCCAAAAAAAGCATCATTCCCCAAAAGTGAGGGGAGTGATGCTTTTAAAGATAGAGCAATTTTGCTAAAAGTATTGTGCTAATGTTACCACAGTGTAAAAGCCGTTATGATGCCTAATATAAGGCTTTTTATATATAAGTTGTAATCTGTGGTTAGTAGGTTATTTTTTCAACTTTACATAATCAACGAAAGCAAAATTATGGGTATGCCGTTCGTCTATGGTATGTTTCTCGTGCGAGACCTCTGTCCAATCGTCATAAGGCGGAAAGAAAACATCAGCTTGTAGAGGGGTGTCGTCTACTTCGGTTAAGCACAATCGGTTGGCACGATGTATGGCTTCATTATACACGTGTGCTCCACCTATTATATATATATCTTCATTAGTATCACAATGAGCCAATGCTTCATCTAAAGATGAAAAGGTTTCGCACCCTTCAAAATGGGTTTGGGTATGGCTTAGTACTATGTTACGGCGATTGGGTAAAGCACCTTTTGGCAAAGACTCAAAGGTATGTCGCCCCATAATGATAGTGTGCCCCGTGGTTAAAATGCGAAAGCGTTTCATGTCTTTGGGCAACCAATATAGTAATTTGTTTTGATAACCAATGGCACGATTACGAGCCACTGCGGCAATGATAGTAATAGTCATAATATAATATGTGAGATGTGAGAGATGTGAGATGTGTAAGTTGGTAAAATATAGATATCACATTATACAGCTACTTCTGCCTTGATGTGAGGCCAGGGGTTGTAGTTTTGTAATTGAAAATCGTCGTAACGAAAGTTGAACAAATTTTTTATGTCTGGGTTTAATACCATTTGTGGCAAAGGACGAGGGGTGCGAGTAAGTTGTAGCTTGGCTTGGTCTATGTGATTGATATACAAATGGGTATCACCAGTAGTATGAATAAATTCACCAACTTTTAAATCTGTTACCTGTGCCATCATCTGCAATAACAATGCATACGAGGCTATGTTGAAAGGTACTCCCAAGAATGTATCTGCACTGCGCTGATAAAGTTGTAATGACAGTTTTCCGTTGGCTACATAAAACTGAAACAGACAATGACAAGGAGGTAATGCCATTTGTTCTATCTCTGCAGGATTCCATGCCGTAACAATCATTCTTCTACTATCAGGATGAGTTTTTATTTGGTTGATTACGTTTTTTATTTGGTCGATGGTTCCTCCTTTATAATTGGGCCACGACCGCCATTGATGTCCGTACACAGGTCCTAAGTCTCCGTTTTCGTCTGCCCATTCGTTCCATATTCTCACTCCATGTTCTTGCAAATATTTTACGTTGGTGTCGCCTTTCAAGAACCAAAGAAGTTCGTATATGATTGATTTGAGATGAAGTTTTTTTGTAGTGAGTAATGGAAAACCTTCTTCCAAATTAAATCTCATTTGGTTTCCAAACACACTTATGGTTCCTGTTCCTGTTCTATCTGTTTTTTTTGCTCCTTCATCTAAAATGCGATGAAGTAAATTTAGGTATTGTTTCATTTCTTTTTTATTTTGATAGTTTTTTTGTTGTTGACAATAAAGAAAGGGGAAATCCTACAAATTAAAATTTGTACGGACACGATTGAGTAAGTTTTTCTTGTTATCAATTGCAAATTTACACATTATGCTTTAATAAACTTCTCTTTTGGCATGGTGTTTTAGATAGATTAAAATGTAATATTGTATTTTGTTATAAAATTACGTTTATTTATAGAACCACCCTAAAAGTTTTCTACAAGATATAGTTTTTGATTAAGCCTTTACAATCTTTACTACTTCTTCGTCTTTTGGTAAATGTGTGGTGCGGATGCGCCACTCGTTAGGGTAAAGATTATTAGCACGGTAGCCCATATTCTTTATAAAGCCTAATGGAACGTTTTGGTAAGTAACTAATACATAACCTTGTGGCGCATTGGTAGGCAAAGTAAGGGTATTGCGACAGAGATAATGTAGGGCATTGTTGTATGATAAGTCGATATGTGGGAAAGCATTAGTAGCAAGATGAGTAGAAAGGGCAAGCGCTTCTGTAGGAATAAGGTTTTTGCCTTTTTGTGTGCAGAGAGGTATGCCTGCTGAAAGAATATGCAAAGAGCGAGCTGCTTGCAGATATTGACTATGTAATGTATGGGGAATAGCAATCAATAAATTATCTGTTTTTTCAAATTGAAAGTTTTCAGCTTGTTGTAACCAGTGTGTAGGATATATTACTTGGTGCTGTTTTTGCTTGTTATAGCTTTTGTTTTTATTTGATTTGTCTTTTGTGTTTTTTTGATTACCCTCTTTTCTCAAAGCAACCATAAACAATCCTTCTCCATAAATGTTGTTAGGAGAATAATGGTAGCCAGGGATAAAACGATGTATGCTTTGAACGTTATAATTAGGTACGTTTGATGAATGCGTGTTAGCACAAGATTTAATAACTCCCCCCTCTTTTGTTGAGGGGTTGTGTGAGAGGCTTTTTGGGATTGTGATGAGTTCTTTCTCAATATTCCACTCTTCTTTTACATTTATTTCTATTGTCTTTGCACCTAATTTATTGCAAATCCACTCTACATTTTCCTCATTCTCTTTGGTGTTAAATGTGCAAGTAGAATAGATAAGAATGCCACCTGGGTTAAGGCATTGCCATGCCTCAGCAACAATTTCACGCTGTAATTGCTGACATTTATTTACATTCTCAATGCTCCACTCATCAATAGCACTGGTATTTTTGCGAAACATACCCTCTCCAGAACATGGGACATCACAGAGAATAATATCAAACTTGAGTCCTGCCCGATGAAAGTCCTTGGGATAATTGTTGGTAACAATTACCTCAGGATGCCCGCAACGTTGCACATTCTCAGCTAATATTTGTGCCCGAAGCGGGATAGGCTCGTTACAAATAAGTGTACTGCCTTTGGGCAATTCTATGCGAGCCAATGTACTTTTACCTCCAGGCGACGCACACATATCAAGCATTTTAACAGGTTGGTGTACAAGCTGATTGATGATTTGTGCCAAAAACATAGACGATTGTTCCTGCACATAATACAAACCCGCATGCCACAATGGGTCGAACGTAAAGGTGGGGCGCACCTTTAAGGCATAACCATACTTATACCATGCTACTTGAGTGGCAGGCATTATTATGTGAGCCAAATTATTTTTATAGTAATTTAAGCGGATAAAAGCGGTTGGTTCTTGTTGCATGGAACGCTTAAAGTTGGCATACAACTCTTCGCCCATCAAGGCTTTAGTGTATTGTTCAAATGCAGTAGGAAATTTCATTTGCTTATTTTCTTCATTGCAAAATTAAATAAAAAATTGTTTTTTTGCAACTAATATCAATGTTGTAGCGTCTGATAAGTAGAATTTATAAAACAAAATTTAAGGATATGAAACATTTACTCTTTATCATCACTGTACTTTTAACGCTTGTAACATCTGCAGCTTCAGCTCAAATGCAGCACAAACAGCGTGCATCGGTTGCGGTAACTATTCAGCCGAAAGGGCTTCTCAGTGCGGGAGTTGATGCCGTTTCAGACACGACAAGTTGCGATTCGGATGCAGTTCAAGATTCTCTTTCTGCTGCCAGTTTTTATAATCATTGGGGTAATAACGACAGAGATACTCAGTGTTTGTTGGAATCAATGTTCAAAGGATTGGGGATGGCAGGCGGAGCTATTAGTATAGTGTTTATCTTTCTGGTGTTTTTGCTTTTTGCTTTACCTTTTATTGTTGCCATTGTTGCTATATATTATGCATCACAAAAACGTAAAGTAAGGATGCAACTCTTAGAGAAAGCCATAGAAAGCGGTCAACCTTTGCCCGATGAGTATAAATCTAAGTTAGAGCAAAGCAATGAGTATCTACGTAAAAGAGGCATACGCAATGTGGCATTGGGTATAGGTCTTGCCTTTCTCTTTTATTTTCTTAATATGTACAGCTTTATAGGTGTTGGAGCTTTGGTGGCTTGTATGGGAGGCGGACAGATGTGGATGGCGAAGCCATCAAATAAGGAAAACGATAACGAAGAACAGCAGTGAGCAAGCTATCCGACATATCTTTGGTTCAACAGGTGTTAATACATCACAACAAGCTGGCATTTGAACAGCTTGTTGTGAGGTATCAAGAGCCTATTAGAAGGTTTCTGTTGGGACAGACTTTGGGCGACAAAGCCTTAAGTGATGATTTGGCGCAAGATACTTTTGTGAAGGCTTATACTCGATTATATCAGTTTAAGGGTCAATCAAAGTTTTCTACTTGGCTTTATCGAATAGCTTATCGTGTGTATTATGATTATCTTAGAAGTCATAAATACACAACACCTATAGATGCTACTATCTTGCATAATAAGAGTAGCAATGAGGCTCCACAGGGCTTACGTATGGATATTTACAAGGCTTTGGCTATTTTAAATGATGTAGAACGTATCTGTGTTACCTTACAACTAATTGATAGTGAACCTATTGATAAGATAGCAGAGGTAACTTCTTTGCCCGTTGGAACAGTAAAATCTCATTTGTTTAGGGGAAAACAAAAATTAGTAACGTACTTAAAAAACAATGGCTATGACAGAAAAGGATGACCAACTATTAAAGCATTTTTTTTCGGAACATACAATTAAGGTGTCGCAAGATAACTTTTCAAAAAGTGTGATGCAACTCCTGCCTCATCGTAATTTGCTTATTTTGAAGGTTTGGCAAGCAGTATGTATGCTGATAGTTGTTTTAATTTTGATATTTGGTAACACATTTCACCAAGTATATATAGGTGTGGAGAGTGTACTGCATAGTGTGTTACATAACTCGCTATGTATAGTTAATCAAGCTCCTTCGTTTACTTCTCTCTATTTATCTTTTTGCGTGATAGTGGTATTAAGTACGTATTATGTGGTAACTGCGAGGTGAAAGCCCCCACCTTCTCCCCAAAAGAGAGGGGAGTATGTACCTTGTTTGTCATGTGCAACGTTGGAAAGAACGGATATGGAGTGTGGATTAAGTGAGCGAACACCTTTATGATTGGTGTATCTAATAGGGCTTTTTCTTTTTTCTCTTATGGGAAAAAGTAGAAAATTTGTAGAGAAAAATCTCCGTTTATAGTGTAAGCTAATTTATAGAATCAGTCTTGATGCTTTGAAAAGTATGACAGAACGATGATAAAACAAGCAATTACTTTTTTTTTATTTCCTTAATTCCGCAGTATTTTTTCTTGTGAGAAAATTTTATATGTTGAG
>CAMQBR010000052.1 GCA_946999045.1 uncultured Prevotella sp. | reverse complement strand
TACATGAGTCGGGTAAGGGAAGTTATGTATTCAATTCATTCTTAAATGAAAGAGCTGCGGTATGTTCCTTGTTTTCTGCTATATCTTTATTCAAAATGCGTATATCGTTACATTTTAAGGACATATTTTAGTGAATAGTACTGCATTCATAATCTTTCGGAGGATTTCAAAAGCAACTTCTCCATTTTCTTATATTCATAATTACTCTAGTTGAGCGTCAATGCTCAACTATAGTAAAAGGTATAGAAAAATATCACAACTATGAAATTATTTATATGCTATATTGCAATCATTTACAATGTAAAGTTAGCTTGCACTATCTCTATTTCAAAATGTAAGCTTGCTTAATCGTATAGGTTACTACCCCCCTATATTTCGATCTCAAAAATATGTCAAAATCTACCAAAACTAATTTATAGAGCCAATCTAAAATGGAGGTGTATCTTGAGGATTTCTCTCACTCAAATTGACACCCTCATCGTTAGGTATAGGAAAATTATCATTCATACGTGATTCCACAAACTCCCCCCCCTCTCTTACGGGCATAGGATAGCTATCCTCAATATTTTCGAAACGTGTAAACTCACCACGGAAGTTTAACAACACATCACCTGTGGCACCTTTACGATGCTTAGCAATAATAATTTGTGCTTTGCCATGCAAATCCACTCCATGACCATCATCGTACAGGCGATAATATTCAGGGCGGTGTACAAACAATACAATATCGGCATCTTGCTCAATAGCACCCGACTCACGCAAGTCGCTCAACTGTGGTCGCTTACCTTCCAATCCTTCTCGGTTTTCTACATTACGACTCAACTGCGACAGAGCCAAAACAGGAATGTCCAATTCCTTAGCCAGTCCTTTGAGCGAACGCGATATAGTAGACACTTCTTCTTGCCGATTGCCAAAACGCATACCATTGGCATTCATCAATTGTAAATAGTCTATCATAATAATTTTAACCCCCTTCTCTCTTACTAGTCGGCGTGCTTTGGTACGCAACTCAAAAATACTTAGTCCTGGCGTATCGTCTATATAAATAGGTGTACCTGTAAGATCTCGCACTTTCGTATCAAACCGTTTCCATTCTTCTGTAGTTAACTGTCCGCTCAAAATCTTACTACCAGATATTTCACAAGTATTAGAAATCAATCGGTTAACCAACTGAACATTATTCATCTCAAGAGAGAAGAAAGCAATAGACTCATGGTAATTAACAGCTATATTTTTAGCAATAGACAAAGCAAAAGAAGTTTTACCCATAGCAGGACGACCTGCAATAATTACTAAGTCTGATTTTTGCCATCCACTGGTTATCTCGTCCAGCTTAGTAAATCCAGACGGTATACCCGTTAGGTCGCCAGTATTGGCAGAAGCCTTTTGTAAAATATCTGTTGCCTGAGCAATAATAGGATCTATTTGCACATAATCCTTCTTCATATTGGTTTGCGACAATGTAAAAAGTTGTCCTTCTGCCTCCTGCATCAGCTCGGCAATATCCTGCGACTCATCAAAGGCTTTGGTTTCTATCATCGAAGCGTATTGTATCAGTTGTCTGGCTAACGATTTTTGTACCAATATTTTAGCATGATATTCTATATTAGCCGATGATGCTACATGAGCACTAATCTCTACTACGAATGGTGCTCCCCCCGCCTTTTCTAAGTTACCTTCCTTTTTAAGTTGTTCTATCACAGTCATTATGTCAACAGGATTTTCCTCCATATTAAGCGACTGTATAGCATGATAGATGTATTGGTGCTTAGGTTCGTAAAAAGATTCGGGGCGCAACATCTCCGAAACTACCGAAAAAGCATCTTTATCTATCATTAATGCACCTAACACCACACGCTCAATATCTAAAGCCTGTGGTTGTACATGTGCGTATGTGTTATCAATAGGAGTAGCTTGTTTTCTGCTTTTATTTTCTGCCATGTAATATAAAAATATATCTTTGTGTATGCAAATTTATAAAAATTTCGGTGATTGTGTGTAATCGTTTTCATTCTTTCACCTATTTTATAAACGTATTTTACAGTTTATTTTCGCTGTTAAAAATAAAAAAAATGTAACTTTGCAAGTATGAAGATAGCGAACAAACGATATTTCATTGTCGTACTATATATATTTTTTTGCACCTATATACTGGCACAAACGCCTATTTCTAACAGAGTAAAGGCTGCTGTTAAGCACTTACCAACCTCTGCTACTATCATTGCTAAATACACTGATTATGATAAACATTGTTTATACTACACACTTCAAAACAAAGTTTATTGCCTGGATGTAATCTTGAATATAAATGAGGAATTAGATTTTACTGAACACGGACACAAAAAAATTTTATCCTCTCATATCAGTCCTAATAGTGAATATTTACTATTATGTATTAGCAAAAAAGATAAGCAAAACCCTTACGAACTATGGAGAATAAATGCTAAAGAGCATAGTTTCAGCTGCTTGGCTAAAGGAAGTTCTATTACGAAGACAAAGGAAGGATATACCTTACAAAAGAAGAATAAACAAAATAAACTTTACATCATAAAGTTAGACTTGATGGGCAGGTGGAAGCACTGATTGTATTTGATACTTTGTAGTTACTTTATGTTGATACTTTTTTTTATTCAGCCCCCCTTATATATGCTTACGTTGAAAGAATGAGCGGATACGATATCTGGGTTTCGTCCATTTTTCAAAACAGTGCCGCACTCAGCCTTTCCGTCTATGCAGATGATTTCTTGGGTACAGCACATTCCCAACAATTCCTCGTGGAACCTTTCGGCAAAGACCTGCAGAGCAGGTTAGCCATTGCCTAGTTATCAATCCACTTCTTCTATGCGGCAGAGAGTTGCATCGGATGAAATTCCATGGGATATCTCGAAAGTTTTGCCTAATTTTGCAGACGAACTTTTGATAGCATCTATACAGATTTCTATATATTGGTTGAGTAGTTTGATGCAATGATCTAGATAGCAATGCAGGCGAGAGTATGCCTGCCCATACGCTGTTCTTGGAGTAGATTGAATATTAAAAATGGTAAGAATCCAACATTAGCCACCTTTCACACTAACAAATAACCCTTATATGTATAGCAGCATATAAGGGTTATTTGTTAAGCATCCATAAAAGAGGTAAGGAGTTGACGGAAAGTGATTAGGAGCTTTTGATAGGGACTTGATCGTAAACCCTGAACAGCATGCCATACTCACGCTGGTGGAGAAGTCCACCAGTATGCTGCTTATGCAGAAAGCTGCCATTTGGAAACAGTCAAAACATCAGACAAAGGTGGTTAAGAAATTGTTACTGCCATACAAGGACTGCTTGAAACCTATTACAACAGATCTGAATTTGCGGCACATAAGGATATTACCAAGTACTTAGGCGTACCCATGTACTTCGCTGCCCAATATTGCTGCTCATGGCAAAAGGGATCTATTGAGAATACAAATAAGCTAATCGGACAATATATACCGAGAAAGGATTTGTTTGAACATTACACAGACAAGAGAATGATGTCAATACAAAAGAAACTGAACGAAAGACCGAGAGAAAAATTAAACTTTTCTACACCTAAGTACGAGTTCTTTAAATACGTTTATCATTTTGCACTTGCTGGTTGACCCTACGACTTTCATTCCTTTTGCAAAAGCAAAAAAGAGGATTGAAATAGTGTTTTCGCAACTTACCTACCTGTTCATCGTCATCAGAAACTACAAAAAACATGTGGCCTTTTTGCCCGAATAGAAGGAAAAGTCAGTTCAATGACCACATTAAATATATTAACTACATTAACAACAAACCTATAGGCAGAAATCAAGTACGCACTGATTTAATTCAGCTAATGGGTTTAAGACTGTTTCTTTAATTCTTCTTTTAAGAATTTGGGAGTATATCCTATTCTACTTTGTGCCACTTCCTCAGGTGTTCCTGTAGAAAGAATCATTCCACCACCACGACCTCCTTCGAGTCCCATATCAATGATGTAATCAGCTAACTTAATAACGTCAAAATTGTGCTCAATGATGATAACCGTGTTACCTCTGTCAACTAACTTTTGCAGTACATCCATAAGGATACGGATATCCTCAAAATGTAAGCCTGTAGTGGGTTCATCAAGTATGTAAAGCGTATTACCTGTATCACGTTTAGATAGTTCGGTAGCCAATTTTACACGCTGACTCTCACCACCTGACAGGGTAATAGAAGGTTGACCTAACTTGATGTAACCCAATCCTACTTCTTGAAGGGTTTTTATCTTTTGCAGAATATTAGGCACAGCTTCAAAGAACTCTACAGCTTGGTTAATGGTCATGTCCAACACATCAGCAATGCTCTTACCTTTATAACGCACTTCCAGCGTCTCTCTGTTGTATCGCTTGCCATGACAAACCTCGCAAGGTACCATTACATCTGGCAAGAAGTTCATCTCTATTGTCTTATAGCCATTACCTCCACAAGCTTCACATCGTCCACCTTTTACGTTAAACGAAAATCTGCCAGGCCTGTAACCACGTATTTTGGCTTCTGGAAGATTAACAAACAACAAACGAATATCATTAAATACACCTGTATAAGTAGCTGGATTGCTGCGTGGTGTACGCCCTAATGGACTTTGATCTACGTTTACCACCTTATCTATATTGTCTATTCCCTCTATTTTATTGTATAGCATAGGCTTTTTGAGTGATCGGTAAAAGTGCTGAGAGAGAATAGGTTGAAGAGTTTCGTTAATGAGAGTTGACTTGCCTGAACCTGATACGCCTGTGACAACAATGAGCTTACCTAAAGGAAACTCAACATCTATATTCTTTAAGTTATTGCCTTTTGCTCCACGAATCCAAATACTTTTGCCGTTACCTTTTCGCCTTTGTTCTGGAATAGCAATTACACGCTTTCCGTTAAGATAATCGGCTGTAATAGTACGTTGCTTGAGCATTTGTTTAGGAGTACCTTGAAAGACCACTTCACCACCTCTTCTTCCCGCTTTAGGACCGATGTCTACGATATAATCGGCAGCCAACATCATGTCTTTATCGTGCTCAACAACAATGATAGAGTTACCTAAATTGCGTAATTCTTTTAATGAATTGATGAGTCGTTCGTTATCACGTTGGTGCAAACCTATACTTGGTTCATCTAAGATGTACAGCACATTAACTAACTGCGAACCTATCTGTGTAGCCAAACGAATGCGCTGGCTTTCTCCTCCTGACAATGAAGCCGATTGTCGATTGAGCGAAAGATAATCTAAGCCTACTTCTAATAAGAAGCTAACTCTCGATTTTAATTCCTTGACAATCTCAGTAGCAATCTTTTGTTGCTGTTCATCCAAATGTTCATTTATATGACTGAGCCAATCGTTTAGTTCGCACATATCAAGATTAGCCACTTGCGATATGTTATCTTCTCCAATGCGGTAAGATAAAGATTCCTTTTTAAGTCGCATGCCCTTACATTTAGGACAAGTAGTAACCGCCAAAAATTGGTCAGCCCATTTCTGTCCTACTGAAGAATCATTGGTCTCAATTACCGTACGTAGATACTTAATAATGCCATCGAACGCCACGAAGTAATCGCTCGTAGTATGAACCAACTCTTTGGCAATCTTTACATTCTCTAAACTTCCGTACAATATTTCATTGATAACATCTTGAGGAATATCCTTGATAGGTGTCTTTAAGTCTAAATCGTATTTATGCAAAATGGCATCAATTTGCCAAAATATCATTTGCTTTTTATACTTGCCTAACGGAACTATGGCCCCGTTATAGATACTTAGTTTATCATCTGGTATCACCTTGGTTAAATCAATTTCATTGACATATCCCAAACCTTTGCAATGAGGACAAGCTCCTTCTGGTGAATTAAAGGAAAAAATATTTGGGGCAGGTTCTCCATACGATAAGCCACTAACGGGATCCATTAATTGTTTAGAGAAGTTACGAACCTCACCTGTGTCCTTATTCATAACCTTAATCATGCCATCGCCTTGCTTCATAGCTATCTGTACGGTCTTTCTCAACCTCTCTTTATCATGTTCATGTACTTGCAATTTATCAATTACAACTTCGATGTTGTGATTTTTGTAGCGGTCTACCTTCATGCCTTGTACTATTTCTTTTATTTCTCCGTCAATACGCATGTACAGATAACCTTTGTGGCGCATGCTATCAAACAGCTCGCGGTAATGACCTTTTCTTTGCTTTACCAATGGTGCCAAAATGTAAATACACTTATTGGCATAATTGTGTAATATCATGTCAATAATCTTCTCTTCGGTGTACTTTACCATCTTATTACCTGTTACATAGCTATAAGCAGTGGCCACTCGGGCAAAGAGAAGACGAAGATAATCATATATTTCAGTGGTAGTACCCACAGTAGAACGAGGATTTTTGTTTGTTGTTTTCTGTTCGATACTGATAACAGGCGACAATCCTGTAATCTTATCAACCTCAGGTCGTTCCATGTTTCCAAGAAAGTTGCGTGCGTATGCTGAGAATGTTTCAATGTATCGGCGTTGCCCTTCGGCAAAGATTGTGTCAAAAGCCAATGACGATTTACCAGAACCCGATAGTCCAGTAATCACAGTCAACGCATTACGTGGTATTTCTACATCAATGTTTTTAAGGTTGTGCACCCTTGCACCCCATATATTTATTTTTTCTTTTTCGGACATTTTCTATTTCATCTTAATTCAGCAATATTTTATTTTCTTAATAGCAACCAATTTTAAGTATTTCACTTTAGGGGGTGGTTCTATAAATTACCACCATAAAGTTTTTTTATGTCAGTCTTTTTACGTTTTGTCATCTTGTGGGGCTCTTTTTGGTTCAATTTTCTTGTTCATTCAGTCGTATAGCTCGCTATACTCCTTCACTCATAAACAAATTTACCTCAAAAATAGTCTCACAATCTGTCAAAGCTAATTTATAGAACCGCCCTTTATAGAATTAATACACTCTGATGACATCTCCTACCCTAATACTATGATTGACATCAAACTTATTCATCTTATACAAACTCTTTAATCGGATGCCGTATGTTTGTGCAATGCTGTAAATGCTTTCACCTGCTTTTACTATATGGGGGCGATTTCTAAAAGACTTGGGGGCTTTCTTTTGTTTTTTCTTTAGATAAATAATCTCACCAACTTGCAAAGCATCGTCCTTATCACGTTCATTATATCGAGCTATTTTTCGATAAGATATACCTATCTCCTTACCAATCAACTTAAAAGTATCTCCTGGACGCACTTTTATATAATAATTCTCATTGAACAAGCCTATTGGGTGTAATGTTTTTTCCGTATTGATATGGATACGAATACCTGCTTCGGCCGCCATAAATCTATCGTAACTATCTGCTCGATCGTATTGATAGAGCTGGTAAACTTCAATGAGTTCAATTAACTTATTAGCATACAATGGATTTGTTGCATATCCGCAAGACTTTAAACCGTATGCCCATCCTCTATAATCGTTCGTGTTTAAACAAAACAAATTTTGATATCTAATATTGTTAGTCAAAAATTTGCTATGGTCTTCAAAACTATGTAAAGGATTGTCATATGCACGAAAACATTCGCCTAACGCATCGTCATCAGCCGAAATGGTACGTCCTGTCCAACCATGACACTTGATACCGAAATGGTTATTACCTAAACGAGCTAACCTACTTCTACCCGCCCCACTCTCAAAAACAGCTTGTGCTAAAGTGATACTGGCTGGTATTTTATACCGTAACATCTCCTTGATAGCTAAGTCTTTATACTGATTGATATAGAGTTGATACGTTTGATTCCATTTCATCTGCGCCCACAATGATGCAGATGAAATAAAAAAGAGAACTAAAATAGCGATTTTCTTCATATCCTTGCTTATTTACGCAAAGTTACATAAAATCATAAAAAAGCACAAAAAAAGCCATACGTTTAATTATTATTAGTAATTTTGTATAATGAATTGCAAACAAATTCTTATCATTGCTTTGGGTACTAACATCAACCAAAAGTCAAATATGCATCATGCCATGAAATTACTACATAGCGTGTGGCACGATATGCAGTTTACAAGAATAGTATGGACGCACCCTATTGGCATGGCAACCGAACAGTTTTATAATTGCATTGCTTACACATGGGCAAACAACAATATAGATACTATTATACAAACACTTAAAAATATAGAAACGAAGTGTGGTAACACACTACAAGAACGAGCATTACAGAGAATACAAATGGATATTGATGTACTGCAATATGGCAACAAAAAAATGCATGAATGCGATTGGAAACGCGACTATATTCAACAACTTTTACAAGACGTAAATATCAAAATCGAACAAATATGAAACGAAGGTATCTTATTTTATACATGACAATAGCTACCTGTACATGGCTATCTACCTTACATATATTTGCACAAGACTTTTCAAACTACTTCACTGATAGTACATTACGCATAGATTATATCTTCTCTGGTAATGCTGAACAACAGCACATAGCGGTTGATGAGATGTACATGATACCGCATTGGTATGGAAAGCGACAACGATTGGCTGATGTTCCAGTAGAAGGAAATGGGCAAATTACGGTTCGGCATCATCGCACGAAAGAGGTATTATATCGCAATTCTTTCTCAACATTATTCCAAGAATGGTTAACATACGATGAGGCAAAACACATAAAAAAAGCGTTTCAAAATGTTTTTCTCATCCCAATGCCCAAAGATACAGTGGATGTTACAGTGAGCTTACAAAACAATCGTCGTCAAACAGTGGCACAAATTACACATACGGTTGTACCAACTGATATTTTAATACGGCATATCGGAGAGAAAAATATTACCCCATACGAAACATTGTACGCTGCAAAAGATACAACTAAGTGCATACACATTGCTTTTTTGGCAGAGGGATATACACCTAATGAGATGAATGTTTTCTTAAAAGATGCACGCATTGCTACCGATGCTATCTTTGCACACGAACCTTTTAAGTTGATGAAAGACAGGTTTAATATTATTGCTGTGAAAGCTCCTTCTGAAGATAGTGGTACCAGTATACCATCACAAAAGATATGGAAGAATACAGCTCTCAAGTCGCATTTTGATACATTTTATAGCTCACGCTATCTTACTACACTTAATTTAAAGGACTTGCACAATTGGTTGGCTGGCACGCCCTATGAACACATTATTATATTAGTAAATACTAAAGAATACGGTGGCGGCGGAATACTTAACTCGTATAATCTTGCTATGACGCATCATCCTGCTTATAAAGCTGTTGTTGTACATGAGTTTGGGCATAGTTTTGCAGGATTAGCCGATGAGTATGCATACGACTTTGAAACTATCCATATGTATCCACACGATATTGAACCGTGGGAACAAAACATAACGACAAAGGTTAATTTTGCTAGTAAGTGGGAAGATATGTTGCAAACAGACAAGACTTTGGGCTTGTATGAGGGTGCGGGGTATTCGCTCACTGGTGTTTATCGCCCTGCAAAACATTGTAGAATGAGAGATAACGAAACACCTGATTTTTGTAACGTGTGCAAACGTGCCTTACAAAGGGTTATTGACTTTTATACGAAATAAAGGAAGTAAGTGGAACTTAATAGGCGAATGAACGGAAATTAAGAAATAACAAATAGACAAATAACTAAAAAAAAACACATAAAAATGTGTTATGTTTTCACTTCTCTTTATAGTTTTCTTATAATCAATATGTTACACGCCAGTAACATTATCTTTGTGTCATCATGTTTTGTCATTTTACTATCCCTACTATGAGTCTATAGTCCATTAAAATTTTGAGATAATGCCTATGCAGCTTTCCTCTGATCAACTAAAGAGTTCTTTGATAGCATGCCTAATTAATCTTCGGTTCTGTATGCTCCGATACCTAAAACGGTTATATTAGAATTAACGGATTATTGATTTATAGAACTATCCTATATTCATTGCTTACTTCATATACCTTATTTGTTACAGTTTTTGTAACAAAAATTATCCTTAAAAAAAAGATCCGTGCCTAATCATTTAAAAAGTCAGTTTGTAAAACACTATTCTGTAATCTTTTTCGTATATTTGCATCATTATTAAAAGGTCAAAGACTAGTTCGATAAAAGAAATACTTAAAAGTACATTACAACATTGATAGAGAAGCATATTATTCTTGAAGACATTGACCCCATTACGTTTTATGGGGTAAACAATGGTCATTTACAAATGATAAAATCGCTTTATCCAAAACTACGTATTGTAGCACGCGATAACGTAGTACGAATATTAGGCGATGAAGAAGAAATGGCAAAGATAGAAGAAGACATTGAGCTTATGCGTAAGCATATTGTTAAGTATAATTCTATTTCAGAAGAAGATATTTTAGACATAGTACATGGTCATCAACCCAAATCCGATAGTATAAAGGGAGTTGTGGTGTACAGCATAGCAGGACGACCTATTAAGAGCCGAAGCAAAAAGCAACAACAGCTCATTGATGCTTTCAATAAAACAGATATGGTGTTTGCCGTTGGTCCAGCTGGTACGGGTAAAACTTATCTCAGCATTGCTTTAGCGGTAAGATCGCTGAAAGATAAACAAGTAAAAAAAATAATCCTCTCACGTCCTGCCGTTGAAGCAGGTGAAAAATTAGGTTTTTTGCCTGGCGATATGAAAGAAAAGATAGACCCTTACCTGCAACCTCTATACGATTCCCTGCAAGATATGTTGCCAGCCGTAAAGCTGCAAGATATGTTAGAAAAAAATATAATACAAATTGCTCCTTTGGCTTTTATGCGTGGACGTACGCTTAACGATGCTATTGTTATCTTAGACGAAGCTCAAAACACCACTCCAGCACAAATAAGAATGTTTCTTACACGCATGGGATGGAACACAAAAATGATTATTACTGGCGACTTAACTCAGATAGATTTACCTCACAACCAAAATAGTGGACTAAAAGAGGCTTTGCAAATATTAAAAGGACTTGAAGGTATATCGGTAATAGAATTAGGACAAAAAGACATCGTACGTCACAAGTTGGTTACACGTATAGTAAACGCTTACGAAGCATACGACAGTCAACACCAACATTAGAACGCATTGTCATTTTAAGATAAAACTAAAAAAAAATGAAAGCATTAACAAAAACTGATTTCCATTTTAATGGACAAAAAAGTGTGTATCACGGTAAAGTGCGTGATGTGTATAACATTAATGACGACAAAATTGTCATGGTAGCCACCGACAGAATTTCTGCATTCGACGTTGTGCTACCAAAAGGTATTCCATTTAAAGGACAGGTTCTTAACCAAATTGCGGCTAAATTCTTAGACTTAACCCAAGACATCTGCCCTAACTGGAAGTTGGCTACACCCGACCCTATGGTTACAGTAGGTCTAAAGTGTGAGGGCTTTCGAGTAGAAATGATTATCCGTAGCATTCTCACAGGAAGTGCATGGAGAGAGTATAAAGCTGGTGCAAGAGAGCTTTGTGGAGTAAAGTTGCCTGATGGAATGAAAGAGAATCAACGTTTTCCAAAGCCTATTGTTACTCCAACAACTAAAGCTGATGAAGGACATGACCTCAATATTTCTAAAGAAGAGATTATCAAACAAGAACTTGTTTCTGCCGAAGACTATGCAGTAATAGAAGAATACACACGAAAACTCTTTGCGCGTGGACAGGAGATTGCTGCCAAACAGGGGCTTATTTTGGTTGATACCAAGTATGAATTTGGTAAGCGCAATGGTAAAATTTATCTCATAGACGAGATACATACACCAGATTCAAGCCGCTACTTCTATGCTGATGGCTACGAAGAAAAGTTGGCTAAGGGCGAACCACAAAAGCAATTATCAAAAGAATTTGTTCGTCAATGGCTCATTGAGCATAACTTTATGAATGAACCAGGTCAGACTATTCCAGATATCACTGATGAATATGCAGAGAGCGTAAGCAACAGATACATTGAATTGTACGAGCACATTACAGGTGAAAAGTTTCAGAAAGCTGACGAATATGCCAACTTAGCTGAACGCATAGAAAAGAATGTAACAGAGTACTTGAATAAGAATAAGTAATATTGTTAACTCATTATCTCTTAAGGTTGGCTCTATACAAATTAGTTTTGTTAGATTTTGAACTTATTTTAATATCAAAATGTAGGTGTAAAGGAATGTAGCGAGCTACACAACTGAGCAAAATTACATTTTAACCCAAAAACAATGCAAGCCAAATACAATCAATACTTGTTTGATTTGTTGATGTGCAGCCTGTTTTTCTATAAAAAGAAGCTAAAAGATAACAAAACTTATTTCATAAAATTTACTTACAATATACGGTGGTAATTTTATAGAACCAACCTAAACAAGGTAACAAGGTAGGAAAGTAAGGACGCACGATCTTGCATCTGCTCAATCAAGAATATACAAAGCAGGTGTATCAATCTGGTTATTTGATCGTCAACATGAAACAACGAACGCAAGAGACATGCATCTCTACAATAATCGCTAATCATAAAAGTTAAATGTTAACGTTCAATGCTTAAAGTGAAGTTTAATAGTTAACTCCTTTAATACCTTAACTTTTCTTATCAATCTTCCTAACCATGTACAATCAAGAAAAGATAAAACCATACAGCAACGAAGGCGAAAAGACCAAACAAGTTGAGCAAATGTTTGATAACATTGCTCCAACCTACGACACCCTCAACCATCGCTTATCATTAAATATAGACAAAGGTTGGCGCAAAAAAGCTATCAATCAGCTAAAGCCATTTGCCCCCAAAATAATATTGGATATAGCGACAGGAACAGGCGACTTTGCTATACTGTCGGCCCAAATGCTGCATCCACAACACCTCATAGGGGCAGATATCTCTATGGGCATGATGAATATCGGCAAGCAAAAGGTACAACAGGCAGGCTTAGATAAGGTTATATCTTTCCAAAAAGAAGATTGTTTGGCAATGTCATTTACCGATAACTCACTTGACGCAGTTACATCAGCTTTCGGCATTCGCAACTTTCAAGACTTAGACAAGAGCTTAAAAGAGATTTATCGTGTTATCAAACCTGGCGGTCATCTCAGTTTTGTAGAACTAACTCAGCCTATCTCCTTTCCTACGAAGCAATTGTTTAAGCTATACTCTCACACCTTTTTACCATTCTACGGCAAGCTGCTATCCAAAGATGACAAAGCTTACTTTTATCTTACAACAACAATAGAAGCGTTTCCACAAGGCGAAAAAATGGTTAGTATTTTACACAAGGCAGGCTTTAGCAAAGTTCATTTCAAACGACTTACCTTTGGTATTTGTACCATGTATTTGGCAGAGAAATAATGATGACGCTATCGCACAAAACAATACGAACATGGATAAGTACGGACTTATAGGCTATCCTCTTGGACATTCGTTCTCAATAGGGTACTTTAATGAAAAGTTTCAAAACGAGAACATTGATGCTTGTTACTGCAATTATGAAATACCAAGCATCGCTAACCTACCCGAAGTATTGGCATCCAATCCCGAACTAAAAGGACTAAATGTTACCATTCCATATAAGGAACAAGTGATACCATATTTGGATGAAATAAGTCCTAATGCCAAAGCTATTGGTGCCGTAAACGTAATACGTATAAGGCACAAAGGTAGAAAGACTATATTAAAAGGATATAACAGTGATGTTATTGGCTTTACTAAAAGCATTGAACCCCTATTAGAAACCTTTCATCGAAGGGCACTTATACTAGGCACTGGTGGCGCATCCAAAGCTATAGATGTAGGGTTAAGGTCATTGGGACTTGAAACAAAATTCGTCTCTCGCCAGCAACATCCTGGTATGTTTACTTACAATGACATCACTCCTACTGTTCTTCATCATTATCATGTCATAGTAAATTGCACACCATTGGGTATGTATCCCCATGCTGATAGCTGCCCACCCCTGCCCTATGAGGCATTAAGTGTACATCATTTGCTATACGATTTAATTTATAATCCAGATGAAACATTATTTATAAAGAAAGGTGCTGAGTATGGAGCTACCGTTAAAAATGGCATTGAAATGCTGTTATTGCAGGCTTTTGCTTCATGGAGTTTTTGGCATGAGGGTGAATAATTTTGAGTTCTTTTGCTCCATTCATAAACGCTGAAACGACAACTCATAAAACTATAACAATCATACAACAAATATGGACAGATATATGTTGCGCGGTGTGTCTGCCGCCAAAGAAGATGTACACAACG